>JAYVRC010000364.1:0-5110 GCA_043776615.1 Sphingobacteriia bacterium | reverse complement strand
CTTTTGTTGATTTTGCTGCTCAAGACATTCACTTTGCAGGAAATATGACTCGTTGGATTCAAACCGCTAATACGCTTAAGGCTCGTTATTTTATGCATACACGCGACTATGGTCGTGCAATTACTGCTGCTCAAAATGGTATTAATGCTCAGGCTAATAATTTTATGGCACCTCATTTTGCAACTAGCAGAGGAGCATTTAATTTATATTTTCAATTCCTTTCATTAGATAGAGCTAACTGGATTGACGCTACAGGAATGTATGGTGTGAATTTAATTAATCCAACTTCTACTGGCAATCGTGGAAATGCAAAAACAAATGAGCGTGCTCGTTGGCAGTACTTTTATAATAGCGCAACTAACTTAAATTTTACAGTTAATGGATTCTATGGGCAGAATACTTTTTTCCCATTAGCTAGTTTTGCTGAGAACTTACTAATACTTGCTGAAGCCGATACACGAGTTAATGGATTTACTGCAGGATTAGCTAGATTAAACACTTACAGGGCATACATGAATACAGGTGCATATATAAACGCTACTTACCTTACTTCTGGAAATTTTCTTTACTCTCCATATATAGCTACGGATTTTTCTGCAGGTGGAATAGAAAACAATGTTCTTCCAAATATTGCTCAGGATAGAGCTTTACTTAGGGAAATACTTGAAGAGCGTTATGTAACTTTTAGTGGACAAATAGAAGGATACAATGATCTTAGAAGAACTTTTAAAGAAAATGATATTAGAGTTAACGTACCTTTAAATTTTGGCACTCAATTCCCTCAACGATTTATTTACCCGCAATTTGAAATTGACATCAATACTTCAATTCCAAATCCATTACCGACTATTAACGATCCAACACCAGTAAATAAATAAATATGAAAAGACTTCTGCCTGTATTTATTTTTCTATTCTTCTCATTGCAACTATTTGCTACAGAGAAAAGAGATACTTTAAAAGTGTTATTTATTGGGAATAGTTATGTGTATTATAATAATCTTGCACAGATGATTTCCTTGATTTCCGATAGTTTAAACACTAAACTAATCTGTACAAAATCAACCATTGGTAGCGCTACACTTGGCCAACATTGGAATGAATTACGCGGACTTAAAACCAGACAATTATTGGCTAAGAATAAATATGATATTGTAGTAATTCAAGACAATAGTTTGTGGCCTATTGAGCACAAGGATAGTGTTTTTTTATACGGAAATTTGTTTTGTAAAACAATTAATAAAACTGGCGCAAAAACCTTTATTTACAATACTTGGGCTCGACAAAAAACGCCAGAAATACAATCAGTTATCAATGAAGTGTATAGCAAACTTGCTTCCGACAATAAAGCAACACTTGTGCCAGTAGGAGATTCATGGAAATTGGCACTTCAAATTAAACCAACTATAGATTTGTTTAATGCAGATGGCTCTCATCCTTCTAATTTGGGTACATTTTTAATTGCATTGAATTTTATTAAAAAGATTACAGGAACATTACCTAATAAGTATGCAACAGTTTATAATTATTTTGATAAAGACGGAGAAACTTTTAGAATCATGCAATTAACAGATGCCGAAATTCAATTCTGTGTGGGGATAGTAAATGAAGTAATAAAAAATTAAGTCAATATTTAAATTATAAGCAGTGACTAAAAAAATATTTTCAAATCTCACTTTCTGGGTCTTACTTGCCATATCATCGGGTATTCTTCTAGGGCATTTGTCTCCTGCCGCTGGTGTGGCAATGCAGCCGCTGGGTAAATATTTTATTGATATAATTAAGTTATTCATCAACCCCATCATTTTAGTTACAATCATTACCGGTATTTGCGGAATGGGCGATTTAAAAAAAGTTGGAAAAGTTGGCGGTAAGGCATTGATTTATTTTGAAATCGTTACAACATTGGCTTTAGTAATTGGATTAGCTGTAGGATTTTTATTAGAGCCTGGTGCAAATGTTAATACCGCAGCAGTTAATAAAGGCGATATTTCTAAATATAGTGGAGCAAGTATCAGCATTTCTTGGCTACAATTCTTTAAAGACAATATTACAATTCAGGTATTATTATTTGCAATAATTAGCGGTATTATATTAAGCAAATTGAAGCAAAAAGAAATTGTACTTCAAAAAATTTATTGGGTTTCAAAATACGTTTTTAAAGGACTGCATTGGGTGATGAAATTAGCTCCAATCGGTGCTTTCGGAGGAATGGCTTTCACTATTGGTAAATATGGAGTTGCAACTTTAGTTCCATTGGGAAAGTTGATGCTATGCGTTTATATTACAATGGCAGTATTTGTTTTTCTGATCTTAGGATCTATACTTAGATATTATAAAATTAGTATTTGGAAATTTCTCGGATATATTAAAAATGAATTGTTGATTGTATTAGGAACATCTTCGTCAGAAGCTGCATTGCCATCTTTGATGGAAAAACTAGAACATATGGGATGCCATAAATCTGTGGTTGGATTGGTAGTTCCTGCTGGTTATTCTTTTAATTTAGATGGCACTTCTATTTATTTATCAATGGCAATTATTTTTCTTGCACAGGTTTTTCATATTAGTTTGAATATGGAGCAAATCATTACTATTATTGGCATTTTAATGGTTACATCAAAAGGCGCAGCAGGTGTAACTGGAAGTGGTTTTGTAATTCTTGCTTCTACTTTAACTGCCACAAAAGTTATTCCTATAGAAGGTCTTGCTCTTTTATTAGGCGTAGATCGGTTTATGTCGGAAGCACGTGCTATTACCAATTTTATTGGCAATGGCGTGGCTACTATTTTTATCTCTAATAATGAAAAAATGTTCGATCGTGGAAGAATGTATAAAGCTTTTAATATTCACAAAGTAGCTTAATTAATAATTGGTAGATTCTTTTTATATCTACAGTTATTTTTTCTTGGCTGAGTGAATTAGAAACATTTTCATTTGTATATCTTTTTCGGGCCGATCCAATTTATTGGTTTTTGCAAACGCTATACTATCCAACACATTTAAGCCACTCGTCATTTCCCCAAACACAGTATAGTTTCCATCTAAATGGGGAGTTCCTCCCTTACTGGTATACAATATTTTTTGATCTTCATTTAAAACTAAGTTACGTTTTGCAATATTACTATCTAGCTCCGATTGTCTAAATACTGGTTTCTGAACCAAATAAAACTGACAATTACTGCTTTCTTTTGCCGGGTTATTGGTTCTTGCTGCTGCTAAAGCTCCCCTTTGGTGATAAATATGCTGATCCACTCGAATCTCAGCTGGAATTCTATCCCCTTTTGCAGAACCACTTCCAAGCGATTGATTGGGTTGAGCAGTTTTGCTATTGGGGTCTCCACCTTGAATCATAAAATTATTAATCACTCGATGAAACAACAAACTATCATAAAAACCTTCTTTTATTTTTGCAATAAAGTTATCTCTGTGCAATGGAGTTTCATTAAAAAGCTTAACAACCATATCACCTTTAGAAGTAATAATTAAAACATAGTTACAAGTATCCTTATGCTTAATAGATTGTTTAGCTATTTTAATCGATTTTCTTTCTTCTGTAGTTATTGAACGAAAATATTTATTGCCATGGCAAGCCGTTAACCCAATAATTAAAATCACCCATATTTTTTTCATAAAAGAAAGGTACCGATTATTTTATTTTCATTCTCCACCCAGCATAGAACATTCTTCCATTAATTGGTCCCCATACCATTGAAGCATCAAAAACAGCAGTAAATGGGTCGGAAGCTGAAATGATTGCTTTATTTTGATAAAAGTTGGTAAGATTTTCTGCCCCAATGTAAAAGTCCATTGGGAATTTTTTACCAAATGATCTACTTACCTGAGCACTCATATTTATATAACTAGGTGAGAATGGATCTAATCGATAGTTAGTTGGGTTTGCAGTTGTAGTTGGAATTCTTTTTTGCCCATTATAAGTAATAGTATAATCGAATTTCCAGTCGCTAATTGTATAATCTATGCTCATAAAAGCTCGATTTCTCGCAATAAAAGGTCTTTGTAAAAGTTGACTACTATAAGTTGTTTTAACATCAAAATATCTATAAGCAAAACGTGTTTCAAATTTTGTAAAAGGAGTCATTGTAATCTCGGCTTGAAAGCTATTAGAGTAAGATTTTCCTTGAAGATTATAAAACTTAACTTGTCTTACATTTTCTAAATCAACCACTACTTGATCGGTGAAATCATTTCTAAAAAAATCAATACTTACCATTGCATTTCTATCGAATAACCTAATTTTTTGATCAATACTAATGCCTTTATTCCATGCTATTTCTGGATTTAAACCATATCCATTGTTGGTATTTGGAGTAATAATATTTACTTGTCTTGCACTTACAAAAACACTGGTATTTTCTGCAAAAATATTAGCCGTTCTTTGTCCACGCCCAGCACTTGCTCTAATAACAGTTCCTTTAATAGGTTCATATCGCATATTTAATCGAGGCGTAATAAAAACGCCAAAAAGATTATTATTGTCTATCCTAATTCCACTTACAACACTAAATTTTTCATTGGGTGTAAATGTATATTCAAAAAATGCACCAGGTACAATTTCAGTTCTTGCATAATTGGTTTTATTAAAAGTTTCATTGAATTTATCGTATTGAAAACTTGCTCCTGTTCTAAACTTGTGAGAAGTTGTTCCTATTATGGACTGATAAATTAAATTACTATAAATACTTTCTTGTTTTGCAATGTAATTAGTGAATCCGAAATAGGAGTTTTGTATATGACTAATTCCTGTAATTTGTAATCCAATACTTTTATATACTTTTTGCGGGAACACATAGCCAATTTTTGCAAACCCCTCATAACGCTCTGTATTGATGCCTATTCCATAACTATTTAAAGTGTATTTATCTTTTGAAGGGTCATATATTGTTTGTCCACCTGTTCTATCTTCTTTCATTGCTTTAATTCCCAATTGGATTAATAAACCTTTAGAATTATCGTACTTGTACCGATTAACAAGGCTAAATTGATTACCTGTAGGTAAATCTCTAAATCCATCTTTATTAAAATCAACATTTTGGTTATTTAAAAAGTTATTATGCAATAACAATCCTGCCGACCATTTTTTATTTAGT
>JAYVRC010000363.1:0-5123 GCA_043776615.1 Sphingobacteriia bacterium | reverse complement strand
ATAATCAACCTAATGTATTTGAATTTAAAATCAATACTATCTCGTTATTAGAAACAGTAAAGCAACAATTAACGCGTAGTGTAGAACTGAGTATGCACCCTAGTGCATTAACAAAAGAAATGATTCAGTTTTTAGAAAAAAACACACGCTCCTACCCAGGAAAATCTACATTAAAGTTTAATGTGTATGAGCCGAAAGAAAATTTACGCGTTAGCATGTTTACCATTGAAAAGGGCTTTCAAATGAACGAAGAAATGGCTGATTACCTAATGAATAATTTAGATGTAGATGTAAAAGTAAGTTTGGTTGGATAATTTCTAAAGCAATGCAACAAAATGGCAAAAAATATTGCATCCATTTGCTACTATAGGTAAGCTGGCTTTAACCTGTTATTTAATGCAAACTGCTTTGGGATTGATATTGTATTACCATGTTGGATTTGGACTAGTTGGTAAAATTTCACCTGCTTTAAATTGGGGAATAGCCATCTTATTCTTTGGCTTTCAATCGATTGTTGGCAGCTGGTGGCTGAAAAGGTTTAATTATGGACCCGTAGAGTGGCTGTGGCGTTCAGCCACATTCTTCAAATTGTATCCCATGGTGAAGCATTAGTCTGTCCGCTTGTCAGTTAAATTGTCCAAAACAATCTTATCACATAGGTGGAAAAGTCAATTCAGCAGTTAGTATGATTTGGTAGTAAATTTGATTCGTATAAAAAAGATGAACGTTTTACATCAACAGAAATTAATTGTAAGGATGTTCGTTAGGAATCGTATTTAATTAATATAAAAATAAATAAAATGGCTTTAGAATTAACAGACGCAAATTTCCAGGCAACAGTATTGGATAGTAATAAATTAACCATAGTAGATTTCTGGGCAGAATGGTGTGGACCATGTAGAGCAATCGGACCAGTTATTGAAGAGTTAGCAAAAGAGTATGATGGCCAAATTAATGTAGGTAAGGTAAACGTAGACGTAAACCCTAAGTTGAGTGTTGATTATGGCATTACTTCTATTCCTGCGATTCTATTTATAAAAGGCGGACAGATAGTAGATAAGCAAATAGGTGCTGTACCAAAATCGGTATTAGAGAAGAAGATTAAGTCTTTAATGTAATCTCCCCTAATAAGTTGTTTTTTAAAAATCCGTAAATAGCAGTTAAATGTTATTTACGGATTTTTTTTGCCAATACAGGAGAAGTCATTGAAATATAGCCCATTTAATATCCTCAAAGTAAAACCTATATAAAAAGGTATTCAATAACTCAATAACCAAATAACTCATTTATACGTATCTTCCCGACCTAATCTATGTTAATCAATTGCTTATGGAAAGGTTTCAAGGTTTAATTGGAATAATTTTAATTTTAGGAATTGCTTTTTTGTTCTCCAACAATAAAAAGAGAATTAATTATAGACTAGTTATCAGCGGTATATTATTACAGATTGTAATTGCAGTATTGGTATTAAAAGTTCCTCCAGTAACCAGATTTTTTCAAATGCTTGGTCATGGTATGGAAAAGATAGAGCGCTTTGCTAGAGAGGGCGTTGCGTTTGTGTATAGAGGCGTAATGGTAAATACGCCAGGAGGCGTTAAAGATTTTGGTGAAGGAGGCTTTGTATTTGCTTTTAGCGTTACCTCTACTATTATATTGGTTTGTGTGTTGGTGGCTATATTGTATCATTTTGGGGTGATGCAGTTCATCGTTTCTATCATTGCTAAAGCAATGAATTTTATTATGAGAGTGAGTGGTGCAGAGGCTTTGAGCAATGTTGCCAGTGCCTTTGTTGGTCAAGTAGAAGCGCAGGTAATGATACGACCCTATTTAGCATCAATGACAAAGAGTGAATTGCTTGCGAGTATGAGTGGAAGTTTAGCATGTATTGCTGGGGGTATATTAATAGTGTATGCTAATATGGGTGCCAAAGCCGAGTATTTGTTAACCGCTAGTTTAATGGCAGCACCAGGTGCGTTGGTTATTTCAAAAATTGTGTTTCCCGAAACTGAAGAATCCCAAACAATGGGTGAAGTGAAGTTAGAAGTAAAAAGTCCGTATAGCAATTTAATTGATGCCATTTCTCATGGAGCAAGCGATGGGATGAAAATTTCCATCAATGTAATAGCTATGTTAATTGGGTTTATAGCGTTGATTGCATTTTTAAACTGGGTAATTGGCCAGTTTATTCCTGGGGTTACATTAGATGTTATTTTTAGCAAAGTGTTTTTTCCGATGACCTGGGCAATGGGTGTTCCTACTGTTGATGTTGCAAATGCGGCGTCGTTATTGGGGCAAAAACTAACGATAAATGAATTTGTTGCGTTCAATAATTTAACAACTAAAGCTATTCCGATAGTTTCCGAAAAAGGCTTGCTCATTGTAAGTATTGCAATATGCGGATTTGCCAATTTTAGTAGTGTAGGTATGCAAATTGGAGGAATTGGAGAACTAGCGCCATCACGTAGAGCAGATCTCGCAAAATTGGGATTGAAAGCATTGTTATGTGGTACACTTGCCTCCTATTTATCGGCTACAATTGCGGGGATATTAATGTCATAATAAGTACCTTTGCACAAAGAGTAATTTATGAATAGTGAAGCGGTGCAAGTGTTAGTAGATTCGGTTAAAGATCCTCAATTAAAAAGTATAGGAAATAAAATTATAGCCAAGCAAAGAATTTCGTTTGATGAAGGAGTTTATTTATTTGAACATGCTTCCTTATCTTTTGCAGGAGCATTAGCCAATTGGGTGCGCGAAGAAAAGCACGGCAATAAAACATATTTTAATAGAAACTTTCATATAGAGCCCACTAATGTGTGTGTATTTTCTTGTGCCTTCTGCTCTTATTCAAAATTATATGCCAATAGAGAGGAAGGCTGGGAATTGAGTATCGATCAGATGATGCATATTGTAAAAAGTTACGATGGCAAGCCAGTGACCGAAGTACATATTGTTGGAGGAGTTCATCCAAAAATGAATTTAGATTTTTTTGTAGAGTTGCTAAAAACTATCAAAGCACATCGTCCAGAATTACATATAAAAGCATTTACTCCTGTTGAGTTAGATTATATGTTTAAAAAAGCAAAAGTTACTGTGGAAGAAGGAATGCGCATTGCGCATGAAGCGGGATTAGATTCATTGCCTGGTGGAGGTGCCGAAATATTTCATCCAGATATTCGTAAGCAAATATGTGATGATAAAGTAAATGCAGATGGATGGTTGCATATACATAAAACGGCGCATCAATTGGGTATGCATAGCAATGCAACATTGTTGTACGGACATATTGAATCATTTAAACATCGTATAGATCATATGGAGCGGTTGCGCAGCTTGCAAGATGAGACTGGTGGCTTTAATACTTTTATTCCTTTGAAATTTAGGAACAAGGACAATGATATGAGTAATATTAAAGAGAGCACTATTGTAGAGGATATGAAAATGTTTGCGGTGTCGAGAATTTACATGGATAATTTTCCGCATGTAAAAGCGTATTGGCCAATGTTGGGCAGAAAGAATGCCCAGTTATCATTATCGTTCGGAGTAAATGATATAGATGGAACCATAGATGATTCAACTAAAATATATGCCATGGCTGGCAGCGAAGAACAAGTGCCAACCATGAGTACAGCCGATTTAGTTCGTTTAATAAAGCAAGTAAAAAGGCAACCCGTTGAGCGAGGAACCCTCTACAACGAAATTCATGATTTTGCTAATGTCGATCCTGCAAGTTTGGAGGTTGATGTAGCATTGTCACCTTGAGCCTGTCGAAGGGTCGACATCGAAGTCGTCATTTCGATCTCGCCATAGGCAAGAGAGAAGTCTCTTGAATGATTCATCAAACCCTTGGAAAAAGGATAAATTGTGCAGTTAGATTAAATATAGCTATATGCAATCCATCAACCTAAAAAGTAAAAAAATATTCTTAACCCTAGTACTCTCCTATGGTTTAAACCAAGTATTTGCACAAACGGTTTACTCTAAAGAAGTTCAAAAGCAAATACTAGCTGTTGAAAATGGACTTTTTAGTCGTATTCTGTTGAATGGCAAGGGAGATAATATTATTGACAGAATGAAACTTTTAAAAGTTAAAGGGCTGAGTATAGCTGTTATAAAAAATTATAAAATTGAGTGGGCTAAAGGGTATGGATTTGCAGATGAAAATGAAAAACGATTGGTTACTACCACTACCCTTTTTGAACCTGGCTCTATTAGTAAATCCTTAAATGCATTGGGTGCACTAAAGTTGGTTCAAAACCATAAAATGGACTTAGATAAAGACATTAACACCTATTTAAAACAGTGGCAATTTCCATACGATAGTATTTCAAAAGATAAAAAAATAACTTTAGCTAATTTATTAAGTCATACTGCTGGCCTGAGCGTACACGGTTTTTTGGGATATGATAGAAATGCTAAAATACCTTCTCTTATACAAATATTAGATGGCAAAGCACCTAGTATTAGTCCTGCTATTCGGTCATTGATGGAACCCAATAAAGCCTATGAATATTCAGGAGGTGGAACTACTATTATTCAGTTAATGATTGAAGAAGTAAGCAAACTCCCCTATCATTTATTTATGCAACAAAATGTATTGACTCCCTTGGGTATGACCAATAGTTTTTATAACCAACCCCCTAGTAACGTTAAACTTAAACAATTAGCTACTGGATACGATAAAGACGGCAATGAAATTAAAGGTAAATTTCATGTTTATCCAACACAAGCAGCGGCTGGATTATGGACAACCCCTACTGATTTAGCAAAATACATGATCGATATTCAGCTTTCTTTAAAAGGCAAATCCAATAAGATACTTAATAAAGACTTTACCGAATTACATACCAATCGCTATTTAAAAGATGCAGACGTTACTTTGGGATCATTTAAGCAAGAACGAAATGAGAATGCATACTTTTTTCATGATGCAGCAAATGATGGATATCGTGGACTATATATTGGGAGTTTAGACGGGGGCAATGGTGTAAGCATAGTTGTAAATTCAGATGTGGGAGATATTATTTATGAAGTAATGAATAGTATTGCCAATGTTTACAACTGGAAAGGTTGGGATAAGCCAAAAAACGTGAAAACTATTGCTATCGACAAATCGCTGTTTA
>JAYVRC010000362.1:0-5210 GCA_043776615.1 Sphingobacteriia bacterium | reverse complement strand
CTACGGAAATACGCTTAGTTCCAATAAATCCTGTGTGAGTTATAAATTCTCTATGTTCAAATTTGCTTTCAATACGATCAAAATGTTTGCTAACAGTTGCTACACGGTCTGGATCTCCAACAGTAATGATTGTATCTGATAATTCTTCTGGTCTAAGATTTAAATGATATACTGCACCACGGTTGTTGATAATCAGTTCACTTTCAGCTATTATATTCATATTCGAGTAATTTAAGAAGTAAATTTCGGGAAATACTATTTAGAATTTTAAAATTAGTTGCTTTACGCTATTTTTGCTCTCCAATTATTGGTCCTGTGGCCGAGTGGCTAGGCAGAGCTCTGCAAAAGCTTCCACAGCGGTTCGAATCCGCTCGGGACCTCTATAATAAGGATTACCAAATGGTAGTCCTTTTTTTGTTTGTATATTAAGTGTAACTTTTGTAACAGTATCTCCTAAGTAGAAAATGCATTTTTGCATTCTAAAATTAGATTTATGGTAATAATAGGTTTTTTATTAGCTGCTCTTGTTGGGATTTCGCTTGGTCTGATTGGTAGCGGCGGTTCCATTTTAACTGTTCCTATACTTGTTTATGTTATGGGGGTAAATCCTGTATTAGCTACAGCATATTCTTTGTTTATAGTTGGCTCAACTGCACTTGTAGGAGGTGTTCGAAATGCAATGCAAAAAAGAGTTGATTTCAAAACTGTACTTATTTTTGGTATTCCATCTATTGCAACAGTATATTCTACTCGCTTATGGATTGTTCCAAAAATACCTTCTGAAATACTCTCAATTGGAGGAATTGTTATTACTAAGTCAATAGCGCTTATGGTTCTTTTTGCAATAGTTATGATTCTAGCATCTATTAGTATGATCAGACAAGGTAAAAAATCTGTCGATGATGAATCTGTCAATTTAGTTTATAACTACCCAATGATTTTATTAGAAGGAACGCTTGTTGGATTATTAGCAGGATTGATTGGTGCGGGTGGTGGTTTTTTAATAATTCCTGCGCTTGTTATATTGGCTAAAATGCCCATGAAACTGGCTATCGGAACTTCCTTGTTCATTATAGCTATTAATTCGTTAATAGGTTTCACAGGCGATTTGCAAGGTGAACAAATAATTGATTGGAATTTACTACTAACATTTACTGGTTTTGCAGTTGTGGGTATTTTTATAGGTATTATTTTATCTAAAAAAATACCTGGGGAAAAACTCAAAAAAGCATTTGGCTGGTTTGTTTTAATAATGGGACTTTACATTATTGTTAAAGAATTGTTTTTGCCAACTATTGGGTCTCATTAAATGCAACAAATGTTACCAACAAAGAACTTTCAACTCATGATATTTGCATCAATATTTAATTAAGTTCAAAATACATCAATATGTTTTTTCAACACATTTATGACAAAAGTTTAGCGCAAGCAAGTTATTTCATCGGGTGTCAAAAAGCTGGAGTAGCTGCTGTCATAGATCCTAAGCGAGACGTGGATACATACCTAGAAATTGCCAAGGCCAATAACATGACCATTACTCATATTTTTGAGACACATATTCATGCAGATTTTTTAGCTGGTTCTAGAGAATTAGCTCAATTAACAGGTGCGAAATTGTATTTGTCTGCAGAAGGTGGCGAAGGGTGGGAATATGAGTTTCCTCATATTGGTTTAAAAAATAATGATGAAATAAAATTAGGCAACCTTAGTTTTAAAATAATACACACTCCTGGACATACTCCAGAAAGTATTAGTTTTTTATTAACCGATCACCCTTCAAGTAATTTGCCAGTGATGCTGTTCACTGGTGACTTTGTTTTTGTTGGGGATATTGGTCGCCCTGATCTATTAGAAAAAGCAGCAGGAATAATAGGAACCCAAGAAAAAGGAGCTAAACAAATGTATCAAAGCATTAATAAATTTGATGCTTTGGCAGATTATATTCAAGTATGGCCCGGACACGGCGCTGGTTCTGCTTGTGGTAAAGCATTGGGCTCAGTACCAAGTACCACTGTTGGCTATGAAAAAGCTCGTAACTGGGCTTTTCAATATCCTTCTGACGAAAATGGATTTGTTAAGTATTTGTTGGAAGATCAACCTGAACCACCAAAATATTTTTCGATGATGAAGCAATTAAATAAAGCAAATCGTCCTTTATTAACTGAAGTACCTAAATTAAAAAAACTTTCAATTGAAGAAGTGAATACCAATATGGCTAATGGAGTTAAGTTAATTGATGCAAGAGCTAAAGCAGATTTTGCTGCAGGATTTATTAAAGGAAGTTTAAACATTCAAGGAAATAATTCATTTGGAACATGGGCAGGTTGGTTTTTAAAATATGATGAGTCTTTCATGATTTTAGCAGATGAAACTATGTTAGACGATTTAACAAGAAAATTAATGAGAATTGGGTTAGACAATATTGCTGGTTATTTGCCTTCGGTTGATGAGTATACAAAAGCAGGAGGAACTTTGGAAAAAGCTACTATTATTGATTTTGCGGAAGCTAAGAAATTGGCTACTAATTCAGCCGTGCAAGTTGTTGATTTGCGCGGTGTTGCTGAATACAATGGAGGCCATATTAAAGGAGCAGACAATGTGTTTGTGGGAACATTGCCTAATAATTTAGATAAGATAAGTAAAAATAAAAAAGTAATGATTCATTGTCAAAGTGGAGACCGCGCGTCAATAGCTTATTCAATTCTTATTAAAAACGGGTTCAAGAATATAGTCAATTATTCAGCAGGAATGAATGAATGGGTAAATGCTAGTGAGGCAGTTGTGAGTTAAAATATACTATCTAGCCTTTTATTAAAAAAAGTATGCAAGGTTTAAAAGAAAATAAAGTACAGTTTTTATTGTTAGTGTTGGTGAACGCTTTTGTTGGTTCTATGGTTGGAATGGAAAGGTCTATTTTGCCAGAGTTTGGGAAAACTGTTTTTTCTTTATCTACAGCTTCCGCTGTTACAAGTTTTATTGTGGCATTTGGAATAAGTAAAGCGGTAAGTAATTATATGGTTGGTTTTCTTTCTAGAAAATACACTCGTAAACAATTATTAGTTGTAGGTTGGTTGATAGCATCTCCAGTTCCTTTATTATTAATGTTTGCAAATAATTGGAACTGGATTATTCTAGCCAATATTTTTTTAGGAATTAGTCAAGGAATTACTTGGAGTATAACGGTAGTGATGAAGATAGACTTGGTGGGCAGTAAAAACAGAGGACTTGCAATGGGTATTAACGAATTTGCGGGATATCTATCAGTTGGTGTTTCAGCTTTTCTATCGGCTCAGATAGCATCATCATATGGGTATGTTTTTTATCCTTTTTTACCTGGTGTATTATTTGTATCAGCGGGTTTGGTTATTTCATTTTTTTTCATCAATGATACAGCTGCTTTTATTCAATCTGAAACATCACAAAGCAATATTCCGCTTTTAAAAAATATTTGGACTTCTACTAGTTGGATGCATAGAAATCTTGGCTCGGTTAGTTTTAATGGGTTAGTAAATAATTTGAATGATGGAGTAATGTGGGGCTTGGTTCCGCTTTTATTAATACAAAGATCTTTTACAATTCAACAAGTAGGAATAGTTGCAGGTTTGTATCCCATGATATGGGGAATCTCTCAGCTATTTACTGGTAAAATGGGGGATACTTTTTGCAAAAAACAACTAATTACTTTTGGAATGTTATTGCAAGCCATGGCCATTATTTTATTGGGTTTATTTTCTTCATTTTATTGGGCTATTGCAGCTGCTGTTTTACTGGGTTTGGGAACTGGGTTAGTATATCCCAATTTTCTAACTGTTGTTGCAGAAAATGCACATCCATTGCAACGTGCAGAAATTATTGGCGTTTTTAGGTTTTGGAGAGATAGTGGTTATGTTATTGGAGCTTTATTAAGTGGGCTTTTAGCAAATTGGTTAGGTTTAAGCGCTGCTTTATTTGCTGTAGCTGCTATTACAGCTTTTGCTGGAATATTGGCCAATATTAGAATGTGTTGTACATTAAAAATGTTTTGGAGATCGCAAGAGTGTATGCCAACTGTTTTACCATTGTAAATATTATTAACTTGTTGCTATTTTTAATTTGTACTTATAAAACCGATCATTTAGAATTATCTTAAATAAAAAAATGGACTTATGCATGAAATAATTACCCATACTTGGGCCTGGTGGTTCTCCGGAACTATTATAGCAGGGATTATGTTTTTCCTTTTATATTTTGGGAAATCTTTTGGATTATCCTCTAATATGCGCACTATATGTGCTGCAGCTGGTTTAGGTAAGCATACTAGTTTTTTTGATTTTAATTGGAAAGTACAATCATGGAATTTAGTATTTCTAGCAGGTGCTATTATTGGTGGATTTATATCCGCGCAATTTTTATCGAGTGGCAGTCCCGTAGATATATCAGCAGCAACTATTGAGGATTTAAGTAGGTTAGGTATTGCAGCACCTGAATCGTTACAGCCCAAAGAGTTATTTGGATGGGAAGCGGTTTTAAGTATCAAAGGCTTTTTGATTTTAGCAATTGGTGGTCTTATGGTAGGCTTTGGATCTCGTTATGCAGGTGGATGTACTTCAGGTCATGCGATTACTGGGTTATCTAATTTGCAGCTTCCATCTTTAATTGCTGTAATTGGTTTTTTTATTGGTGGTTTAGCAATGACCTATTTATTAATGCCTTTAATTTTTTAAATTATGAAGTTGATAAAATTTTTATTGTTGGGAATTGTTTTTGGAATAGTAATGTCTAAGTCAGAAGCTATTTCTTGGTTCAGAATACAAGAGATGTTTCGTTTTCAGTCATTTCATATGTATGGTATTATTGGTACTGCAGTTATCTTAGGAGTTGTAGGAGTAGCAATAATTAAAAAATTTAAAATCCGTGATTATGATGGCAATCCAATTATGTTTTCTCCTAAAGAAAAATCCATAACAAAGTATTTGATCGGAGGAATTATTTTTGGCTTGGGATGGGCTTTAAGTGGGTCATGTCCTGGTCCAATGGTTGTGAACATTGGTTATGGATTCCTCTCTATGATTGTTGTATTCTTTTTTGCAATAGTAGGCACCTATCTCTATGGAGTTGTTATGAAAAAACTGCCTCACTAAAAATTTATTCAATACATTATGGGAAAGGAAAACCAAGATATAAACGAACAAAGGCTTATAAAAATAATTCAGCGTATGCTGAATTTAATT
>JAYVRC010000361.1:0-5259 GCA_043776615.1 Sphingobacteriia bacterium | reverse complement strand
AAGATGGAAGAGAAATTTTGAATAGATTTATTTTTGATACTGGAGCTGGTTTATGTTTTTTATTATCAAAAGATTTTGTAGAAGATAGTGTACTCTTTAAAAAGAATAAAAAGTTTTATACCACTCAAGCAGAGGGGCTTGGTGGAAAAAAACAAATGGAATTAACAACAGTAAAATCTATAAAAATTGGGCCTTTTAAGTTTAGAAATGTTCCAGTACATGTTTTTGAAGATTCTTATAATGTAACTAGTTATCCACTTTTAGGTGGTATAATAGGAAATGATATATTGAGAAGATTTAATGTAGTGCTAAACTATCCAGAACAATCTATTCATATCAAACCAAATAGTCATTTTAATGAAGATTTCGACTATAGCTACACTGGACTTGGTATTTATTTAATTGATGGTGAAATAAGGGTAATTGATATTGTAAAAGACTCTCCGGGCGACAAAGCTGGATTTAAGGAAGGAGATGTGATTTTTTCGGTTGAAAGTAATTACACTAAGAATATTCAGATATACAAAAACTTATTCCAAAATGCACTCGGCCGTATAAAAGTAGTAATATTTAGAGGGCCTACTCCAATGATATTAACCCTAGATGTAAAAGACATAAGAAAGTAGTAAGTACTTACATTATCATGAATTATCTATACAAAGAACTATTTTACATACCGATTTAGTATTTATGATACAATACAACAGATTTATATTAGATAATGGATTAACCGTGTTGGTTCATGAAGATAATGCTACGCCAATGGCTGTAGTAAATGTTTTGTACGATGTTGGAGCTCGTGATGAGCATATCAACAAAACTGGTTTTGCACATTTATTCGAACATTTAATGTTTGGAGGTAGTATTAATATTCCGGATTACGATGAACCTTTACAAAGAGCAGGGGGCGACAATAATGCTTTTACTACACACGACCTTACCAATTATTATTGTCAACTTCCTGCACAAAATATAGAAACAGCATTTTGGTTAGAGAGTGATAGAATGTTGAGCTTGGCATTTAGTGAGAAGAGTTTAGCGGTTCAACGCAAAGTAGTATGTGAAGAGTTTAAAGAACATTACCTTAATAAACCATATGGAGATGTATGGCATAAAATGCGTGAGTTGGCTTATCAAGTACACCCATATCAATGGATGACAATTGGAAAAGAGTTAAGTCATGTAGAAAATGCAAAAATAAATGACGTAAAAGATTTTTTTTATAAGCACTATCGACCCGTTAATGCCATTTTAGTTGTTGCTGGCAATGTAAAGGTTGATGAAATTAAAGTACTTGCAGAAAAATGGTTTGGCCCAATTGATATGGGTGAAAAGTACATTCGGTGTTTACCAAAAGAACCAATGCAACATGAGGCAAGAAAATTAAGTATCGAAGCAAATGTTCCATTAGATGCATTTATTAAAACATGGCATATGGATGCAAGATTAGAAACAGGGTATTACGCCGCAGACTTATTAACTGAAATACTAGGCGGTGGTGGTTCTTCTAGATTATACCAATCATTGGTGAAAGAGAAAAAGTTATTTTCAAGTTTAGATTGCCACCATTTTGGAAGTATGGATGCTGGTTTAATTACTATAGAAGGAAAGTTAGTAAAAGGAATTACAATGCAGCAGGTAGAAGAAGCAATTAATGAGGAATTGGCATTAATACAACAATATACAATTACAGAAAACGAACTTACAAAAGTGAAGAATAAAACAGAAAGTGTAATAGCGTTTGAAGATATGAGTATTATGAGTAGAGCAAGTAGTTTAGCTATGTATGAATTAATGGGCGATGCTTCATTGATGAATACCGAATTAGATAAATACAAAGAAGTTACTTTAAATGACTTGAACCTATACGCTACAAAAATTTTTAGAGAATCAAATAGTAATACCATTTACTATCATGCAAAGCAAATGAACTAATAGATCAACATGAGTTTGAATAGAAAGATAACACCCACAATTACTGATGCAATAAGTTTTGATTTGCAATTAAAAAAATGTGATCAATATACACTCGATAATGGAGTGCCGGTTTATAGTATTGATGCAGGTACTCAAGATGTATTGATGATTGAATGGGTTTTTTATGCGGGTAATTGGTACGAGCAAAAAAACATTGTTGCAGCAACTACTAATTTCATGTTAAAGAATGGTACTCATAGTAAAACAGCATTTGGCATTAATGAGTATTTTGAATTTCATGGAGCTTACTTAAATAGAAGCTGTTACAATGAAACAGCAACAATTACACTTCATTGTTTAAATAAAAATGTAAAAGAATTATTATCGGTTGTTGCTGAATTGATTACAGAATCTATTTTTCCAGAAGAAGAATTAGATACATATCGTCAGAATCAAAAACAAAGGTTAGTAGTAAACCTACAAAAATGCGATTTCATTGCAAATAGATTAATTGATGAATATATTTATGGAATTAATCATCCTTATGGAAAATATACATCTACACTAGACTACGATAGTTTAAATAGAGACGAATTAGTAAGTTTTTATAACCAATTTTATAAAGAAGGAAAATGCACCATTTTTACTGCAGGTAAAATTCCTGCTGATTTAGCTACAGAATTAAATAATGTATTCGGACATCTTCCAATTCAACAAAGATCAATCCCAAATATTCAATACCATCTTCATCCTGCTGAAGAAAAAAAGTTTCATATTATTAATGATGTTGGTGGAGTTCAAGGAGCAATAAGAATAGCTAGGCCTTTCCCAAATAGGCATCATCCAGATTTTCAGAAAGTACAGATTTTAAATAATATCTATGGAGGATTTTTTGGTTCTCGTTTAATGACTAATATCAGAGAAGACAAGGGATATACTTATGGCATACACAGCTATTTACAGAATCATATTCATGAGAGCGCTTGGATGATTAGTACCGAAGCAGGTAGAGATGTATGCAAACCAACTATTGAAGAAATTTACAAGGAAATGGACATACTGAAATCCGAAATTATTGATGAAGAAGAATTAAGCTTGGTACGCAATTATATGATTGGCTCAGTATTAGGAGAATTAGATGGACCATTTCAATTAATTGCCAGGTGGAAAAATTATGTGCTTAATGGAATTACAGATAAGTATTTTTATGAAAGCGTTGAACTAATTAAAACAACTGGGGCAGAAGAGTTACAAGAACTAGCAAAAAAATACCTCAATCCTGATGAATTTTATGAATTAACTGTTATTTAAGTACCTTTCTTTTCTAAAATATATTGTATGGGTAAATTTCTTGCTAAAACAATTGCAACTGCTGTAGCAGTATTAATAGCCGCATATCTTTTATCGGGTGTAACAGTTATTGATTCTTTTACAGCCATAAAAGTAGCTTTTGTATTGGGTATACTCAATAGCATCATTAAACCTATTTTAATAATTCTAACTATACCAATAACAGTTTTAACACTTGGACTATTTTTGCTTGTTATTAATGTTTTTATAATTCAATTAGTAACTAAAATTGTTTCAGGGTTTACAGTTGATGGTTGGTGGACAGCATTGTTTTTTAGTTTTATTGTTTCTTTTGTAACATCAATCATTGAATCAATTATTGGCACCCCTAACAAATCAAAAGAATCAAGCTAATCAATAAGTAGAGAAAACACATAGCAGATTTCTGAAGCAATTTGCATTGATCGTTCATTATAAACCAATTCTTGATCAGCTCTTCCATCAGCTATTTTTGGATCTTGGTAGGGAATATTAAATCTACTTTCTGCACCAAATACTATAGGGCAAGATTCATCTGCCTGAGAACAAGTCATAATTGCTGCAAATGAATTTGTTGGATTTGGAGCATCGCAATATTTTTTAGAAAATGCGTCTATAGATTGTAACGTATCACTATATTTTACTTCACAATGAGGATTATTGTTTTCCATCCCCTGTGTAATTATAAATCCTGAAGCTTGTAATGCTTTTAATGCATTAACATTAAAGGCAGTTACTTCTGTTCCTCCTGAATAACAATTAATTCGAGAAATTTTATAATATGCTGCTGCAGTTTGTGCCCATATTTGTGCAAAGTGACTTCTTCTAGAATTGTGCGTGCAAATAAAAATAAGGTCAACTTTGTTATGTTCATTAATCTTTAACTGGATATACTTACTTAGTTCTTGAAGTTGCAATTTTCTTTCAACTGAGATTGTGTTAAACATTGATATTGCTAACTGAATAGTTTCAACTATTTCAGGATAGATAATATTGTATGATGAATTCAAACTCATGATAGCTGAAAAAATTATAAATTAACAACAGCCCGACCCAGGCTTACAACAATTTTCTGTTAATGGCTTTTGGGCAAATACAGTAACACTAAAAATACCAATACTTGCATTTTTAAAACTTTGCAAACTATCCGCATCTAAGTATTTAGAAAGAATATCATCAGGTATAATAATTGCTTTTTCTTTTTGGATTATAATATTCTCAAAACCATTGTGATGAATTAGTTCCATATATACTTCTTTTTGAATTGCCCCAGAAACACAGCCTGCATACATTTCTGCATCTTTTTTTAATGCATCTGGAAGCTGACCCACCAAAACAATATCAGCTATACTAAAATGACCTCCTGGTTTTAATACACGATATATTTCTTTAAATACACCATCTTTATTTGGAACTAAATTCAACACACAATTACTTACAATAACGTCTGCAATGTTAGAAGCAATTGGTATATTTTCAATATCACCTTCTCTAAATTCAATATTACTGTATCCTAATTTAATAGCATTGGCTTTAGCTTTCGCAATCATTGCAGGCGTAAAATCAATCCCGATTACTTTTCCTGTTTCTCCTGTTTCGGCTCTTGCAACAAAACAATCATTACCAGCTCCGCTTCCAAGATCAATAATGGTATCTCCTTTTTTAATTTTAGCATAATGAGTTGGCAGTCCACATCCTAACCCTAAATCGGCATCTTTATTGTATCCACTTATATTAGTATAGTCGTCGGTCATAATATTATACACTTCTGTACTACACCCTCCTGCACCACAGCAAGATGATTGATTTACTTCCAATGTTTGTTGAGCTATTGATGCGTATTTTTCTTTGACTATTTCTTTTAATTCATTTTCCGATTTCATGATTTTTTTTTTAGTAGTTAACAACAAGCAGCTTGTTGATCTTTTAATTTGTTGAATAATTGATTGAATGAATGATTAAATTTTTCAAATGCTTTCCAGTTAATACAGTAGCAACTTCTTGGACCATCAA
>JAYVRC010000360.1:0-5264 GCA_043776615.1 Sphingobacteriia bacterium | reverse complement strand
TTTAGCGATTATATTCAGGTTGCTGGAAGAATGACCCATTATGAGATAATTGGTACTGGCAGATCGAGGAGGTTAGTTGCTCAAATTAAAGATGCAAGCGGACAATTAGAGCTTACTTGGTTTCAGGGAATTAGTTGGGTGGAGAAAAATTTGCATGTAGGATCAGACTATTTAGTTTTTGGGAAAACAGGTTTTTTTAATAGTAAGGCGCAAATGGTGCATCCAGAAATTGAAGTATTTGTTCCTGCAAAAACAGGTGCAAAAGCTTTTTTAGAACCTGTATATCCATCAACAGAAAAATTAAAAGCTAAAGGATTAAATGGAAGACAAATTGCAAAACTTACACATATCGTTTTCACATTAATTCAACCAAAAGATATTGAAGAAAATATTCCTGACCATTTGATACAAGAATTGAAATTATTATCACGTTTTGAAGCTTATTCATTCATACATTTTCCTACTGCAGAAATTTTATATACCAAGGCTTTAGAGCGATTAAAATTTGAAGAATTGTTTATTGCCCAAGTACGTTTACAGTTGGTTCGTTTGCAAAGGAATAAAACAAGTAAAGGTGTGGTATTTGAAAAAGTAGGAGACTACTTTAATAATTTTTACAATAAATATTTGCCCTTTACATTAACGGGTGCTCAGAAAAGAGTATTGAAAGAAATTAGAACTGATACTGCAAGAGGTACTCAGATGAATAGGTTACTACAAGGAGATGTTGGAAGTGGTAAAACAATAGTAGCATTGTTAAGTATGTTATTAGCTGCGGATAATGGTTTTCAGAGTTGTTTAATGGCACCGACTGAAATTTTGGCTCAACAACATTATCATGGGCTAAAGGATTTATTAAAAGAGATGCCAGTTGAAATTGCATTGTTAACTGGTAGTACCAAAGTTGGTGAAAGACGAAGAATTTTAAAAGGTTTGATAGAAGATACCATTCATTTTGTGGTTGGAACGCATGCAGTAATTGAAGATGTTGTTCAATTTAAAAATCTTGGCTTAGTAATTGTTGATGAACAGCATAAATTTGGAGTAGCGCAAAGGGCTAGATTATGGGAAAAGGCATTAATTCCGCCCCATATATTGGTTATGACTGCAACTCCAATTCCTAGAACCTTAGCTATGACGGCATATGGCGATTTGGAATTTAGTATTATGGATGAATTGCCTCCTGGTAGGATTGCAATTACTACAGTTCAACGCAATGAAATGGCAAGAGCCAGTGTAATGGGTTTTGTGAAAGAAGAGGTAGAAAAAGGCAGGCAAGCTTATATAATTTATCCCTTAATAGAGGAAAGTGAAAAATTGAGTTATGAGGATTTAATGCAAGGCTATGAGCAGGTAAAGAGCTTTTTTCCGGAACCTAAGTATTTAATAAGTATGGTACATGGGAGACAGCCATCGGAGCAAAAAGAGACGAATATGCAACGGTTTGTAAATGGAGAAACGCAAATTATGGTAGGCACAACTGTAATTGAAGTGGGTGTAAATGTGCCTAATGCATCTGTAATGGTAATAGAAAGTGCCGAGAAATTTGGATTGTCGCAGTTACATCAGCTTAGAGGTCGGGTAGGAAGAGGATCAGAAAAGAGCTTTTGCATATTATTAACAGGTAGTAAAGCCAGCAAAGAAGCCAAAGAACGTATCAATATAATGTGCGCTACTAATGATGGATTTATTATTGCTGAAAAAGACTTAGAAATGAGGGGGCCAGGAGATATAGAAGGCACTCGACAAAGTGGTGCGTTGAACTTTAAATTGGCTAGTATTGTTAATGATAAAGCCTTATTAGATTTAGCAAAGGGAAAAGCGGAAATATTAGTAGAAAACGATTTAATGTTGACAAATCCATTAAACCTTAGCTTGCGTAAGTTTATGCAGTCACAGAAAATGAAACATGGTTGGAGTAAAATATCTTAAAAGTAAAAAAGTTAAATAGTGCTAAAGAAAATAATTGGGTTATTTACAATCATTTTTATTTCCAATTTGGCTTTTGCCCAAAAGTACCTCGATTTTGTAGAGAACAAGGGGCAATGGGATGAATCAATCAAATATAAAAGTGAAATAGCTGGTGGAACAATTATTTTAAAAAGTACTGGATATAGGGTAATGCAATACAATGTTGATGATTTTAATGAATTATCTGAATTGCTGCATTCACATGATAAAAAAGATGATCATTCAATTAATGAAGCCTCAAATGGATCTGGGAAAAAAAAGCTTTTCGGGATTGTTGGTGCTGATTTAAATCTTCGTTCTCACACGTATGAAGTAAAATTTTTAAATGCAAATCCAAATCCTACAATTGTTCCAGATAAAGCATTAGCTAGTTATAATAATTATATTATTGGAAATGATCCGAGTAAGTGGACAACCAATTGTAAAGTTTATCAGGCAATTACTTATAAAAATTTATATCCAAATATTGATGTACGCTTCTATACTTCCAATGAAACGTTAAAGTATGATATAATTGTACATCCTGGTGGTGATCCAAATAAAGTGATTTTATATTTTGATGGAGTAGATGGATTAAAAGTGAAGGATGAGGTTTTACAAATAAAAACTTCTGTAGGAACAATTAATGAATTAGCACCTTATACGTATGCTTTAAATAATAATGAAAGAGTTGATGTTGCTTGTAGTTATGAAGTGAAGGGAAATTTTGTACAGTTTAAATTAAATAATGATTATAATAAATCGGCTACTTTAGTAATTGATCCTAGTGTTGTTTTTATTAGTTACTCAGGTAGCGTTCCCGATAACTGGGGTTTTACTGCAACCTATGATGGATCTGGTAATTTTTATGCTGGGGGAATAGTTTTTTCTAATGGCTTTCCCGTTTCTAATGGTGCTTTTCAAACAGCCTATAAAGGTGGAAGCACGCTAAAAACGGATATGGGAATCATGAAGTTTGATGCAACAGGAATCAATCGTGTTTATGCAACTTATATTGGAGGAGCTGGCGACGATCAACCACATAGTTTGGTAGTCGATAAATTAGGTAATTTGATAATTGCTGGTAGATCATCCTCTATTGATTATCCTACAAAGGGGACATTACAATTATATGGAACAGGAGGGGGATTTGATATTGTTTTAACTAAACTAAATGCCACTGGAACTGCATTAATTGGATCTTTAAGAATAGGTGGTTCTAGTAATGATGGAGTAAATATTGAAACCAACTATCCTCAAACAAACGGTACTACATCTACAAGAAGAAATTATGGTGATGATTCCCGAAGTGAAGTGATACTAGATAATAACAATAATGTTATACTTGCTTCAGTTACTCAGTCAATAGATTTTAAAACGAGTCCTAGTGCATTTCAAACTGTACGAGGGGCTTCTAATACTGGAGGTAGATTTCAAGATGGAGTTGTTATTAAAATGGATCCAAATTTAAACAATGTATTATTCAGTTCATTTTTGGGAGGCAATAATGATGATGCGGCATTTGTATTAAGTATTAATCCACTAACTGGCGATATTTTTGTTGCAGGTGCTACTGCTAGTAGTGATCTTCAAGGAGATAAATCAGGCGTAATAGCTGCAACCAATCAAGGTGCAACAGGAACAGTTGATGGATTTATAATGAGTATTAAAAGTGATGGATCTGGAATTAATAAAACAACTTATATCGGAACAGCTGGTGAAGACATATTACTTGGAATACAATTTGACAAGCTAGGATTTCCTTATATCACAGGAACTACAACTGGAATATTTCCAGTTAAGAATTCTAATTTTAATACTAAAAACCCCAATCAATCTACAGGAAAGCAATTCATTGCAAAACTAACACCAGATTTATCTTCCTATGTTTTCTTCACCAATTTTGGAAATCCAACTGCTGGTTTACCAAGTTTATCTATTACAGCTTTTTTAGTTGACCGATGTCAGAATATGTATGTTTCTGGTTGGGGTGGAAGCAATATTGGAACGAATTATGTAACAGGATCATTAGATGGAATGATTGTTTCACCAGATGCCTATAAAAAAGTAACTGATGGAGCAGATTTTTACTTTTTCATATTAAGTAAAAATGCGGATAGTTTAATTTACGCAACATATTTCGGACAAGATGCTGGTTATGCCGACCATGTAGATGGTGGCACTAGTAGATTTGATCCAAGTGGTACTATTTATCAATCAATTTGTTCTTGCGGTGGAAGTAGAGGGAGCACTCCAAGAACTTCTATTGTTGGAACTCCAGGCTCATGGTCTCCTAATAGAGGTAATACTTCTTGTAATTTATTGGCTGTGAAATTGGCATTCTATTCTGCAGGAATTTCATCAGGTGTTAAATCATCAATAAATGGAAGATCTGGTGATTCAACTGGATGTGTACCACTAACAGTTAATTTTAACGACACAGTTGCTAATGCAAAAACATATTATTGGGACTTTGATGGAGACGGAACCAATGATCTTACCACTACAACTGCTACTGCAAATTTCACTTATCCTGTTGTAGGAAATTATAGAGTGAGACTTATTTCTGAAGACTTAAATACTTGTAATGAGAGAGATACTTCATATATTACCATCATCGTTAGAAATGATGCGGTAACTAATTTAAATTTCAATTATCAATCTGTAGGTAATTGCGGTAATCGGCAATTTCAATTTAATAATTTATCGATACCTCCTCCTGGGAAAGTGTTTACTGCCAATTCTTTTTTATGGGATTTTGGTGATGGCTCACCCGCTGTTCCTGCTAATGGATCTTCAGTATTACATACTTTTCCCGCTGATGGTTCTTACATTGTTCGGTTAACTTTAAAAGACCCATTATTTTGTAATGAAGATGATTATATAGAACAAACTGTTCGAGTTTCAGCAACTTTTACACCTTCTTTTAAAGCCGATACTGCTTGTATCGGATCGCCAACTAGTTTTACTTATACAGGTATGGGTGGTGAAAGTTTTGTTTGGAATTTTGGAGATGGCTCAACAAGTACTTTATCTGACCCTAAATATACCTATGCAAATGCAGGTACATATTCGGTAACTGTAAATGTTACAGACAATAATACCTGTGATGTAATAAAAACTAAATCTTTTACTAAAAATGTAATTGTTAGTCCAAACCCAACTTCTTTATTTGATTATACTCCAAGGTCGTCGCAACCCAATCAAATTTACACTTTTATCAATTTATCAACTGGTGGAAATAAATACCAGTGGGACTTTGGAGATAGCAAAGTAATTACAACTTCTAAACGTGATACATTAATAAAATATGC
>JAYVRC010000359.1:0-5297 GCA_043776615.1 Sphingobacteriia bacterium | reverse complement strand
GTGAGCAAAGTGCAGTCCTATGCCCAAAAAGAACGCTATCGCATAAATAAGGAAGATCAACTTTATTATTTTGGTATTACTCTTGGATATAATTCTTCTTATTTATCTGCTTCAAAGTCGAATAGATTCATTCAAAATAATGATACAATTCTTGTTGCTGAACCTGGATCAAGCGGTGGCATTACCATGGGGCTTCTTGCTACTGCTCGGGTAAGCAATCATTTTCAAGTTAGAGTAAACCCGCAATTAATCATAGGTGGTGCTCGATCTATTCGATATGTATTGGGACAAACTTTGCCAGGTGAAGGAACTGATCAACTACAGAGCTTACCTTCTACATTAGTGAGTTTTCCATTTCAAATTAAATTTAACTCCGATAGAATTGGCAATTTCAGGACATATATTTTAGGTGGAATAAAATACGATATTGATCTTTCGAGCAATTCTTCAGCTAGAAATGCAGAAGACCTTGTAAAATTAAAAAGAAGTGATTTTGGTTTAGAACTAGGAATTGGATTTAATTTTTATCTGCCATTCGTTACTGTTTCCCCAGAAATTAAAGTGAGTTATGGCTTAAGTAATATTCATCAATTAGATCCAAATTTAAAATACTCCAATGTGCTTGATAGAATACAATCAAGAATGATTGTATTTTCCATTCATTTAGAAGATTAAAAAATAAATTCCCTTCGACTCATATTCCACCTTAACCCACCACTAATAATTGTAGCATCTGGAATAGCACCATTTAGCAGGGTTTTATACGTTCTTCTATTAAATGTAAAATCGATAAACATATTCTCTGCTATTTCATAAGAAGCTTGTAAAGAGATAAATAAACAATTGGCTAAATTTCCACTGCCTACTTCCAAATTATCGCTTCTTTGCCTTGTTGTATAAGATCGCATAGGATCATATCCTAAATTAAAGCCTAGCGAATCGAGGCCCTGCTTATAAAACATTGCTTTGGCATTTAAATACAATCTTTTCAAAGGCTGCGCCCTAATAACTCCTATGTATTCCTGAAAATTAGCACCCAATGCGTGAGCAAATGGCTGATTGTATTGGGTCCAATTACTGGTACTATCTAAATGAGAATAAGTAAATGGCCTAACTCTATTAGCTTCAATTTGCAAGTCTACATTCTTAATACCAAAAACATCAATATATTTAAAGCCCAACTGATATGCATATTTATTTTGCCAATTTTTTTGATTATTAAAAAATTGCTTACTTAAAAATTCATCAAAATTCATTTGTCCATACAATTGTACCTTATGGGCAATATTTGCTTTAAAATCCAATCCAAGCATGGTATTATCCGGACTACCAATTTGTTGTTGGCCTGGTGCTAAAAATAAAATGGGATTGAGGTACATAAAATCAAAATGATCTCCTCTACCAAACATTACCGCATCAAAAATTCCTACATTCAACCATTTTGTTGCATTGACGCTTAAATGATTCATTCTAAAATATTTCCTAGGAAGGTTTACTCCACCATTTGCAATTAACTGATTTGGCCGAATGAGTTCCATGAAAAGATTTTCATAATTCAACTTCCAAATTCTAGTATTTACTTTAAGAAATAATCCTGTGTTACTAAAATCACTAAGGAAAGTACTTCGAAGTCCATTTCCAATAAAATTTCGATCGTACCCAAATTGCATGTCTATAAATTTGGCCAATTTAAAACTTACAGAACCTCTAACTTCAGTATAATCGTACCCATCCACAACACCAAGTGGTTTATAAAAACCTTGACCAGGTATGGCTTTGAAGCGCTTTACCCAATTTTGCACATAAAGCGGATCTCGTTCTTGGGTATCTGTAAAATACAAATCAAATCCAACTTTATCGGCAATTCTACCTCTCAAAGCAACACCTCTTGTGTTTTGAAATAAGGGCATATTGTACCCATTCTCTTGACCATACTGAATATTCAATAAGGGATTTACTTGTAGATAGAAGTCTTTTGTATTGACTTCAAAAAAATTACCTTTTGAATGAAAAAAATCGTGAAACATATTTTGTGGCTTCTTCAAATCTTCTCTCACCGTCCATTCAGCATTATTCACCAAAAAACGCTCCATATTGTATTTGTCAATCGCACTTAATCGATCCGGTAATTTTTCATCAGCAAAACTTAAGCTATCAATATATTCAACCTGCTTAGTATATAGCTTACGGCTATAAGGTTTTACATGCGAAAAATATAAATCTGGATGCTTTGTTTTAATTTCAAGTCGATCAATTAATATATACTCTTTAGAACCCATTGGAATATAAGTAGATTGAGCACTTCCAATAAAAGGAAGGAAAAACAAATAAAGTGTGAAAAGAGATTTTATAACTTGCATCATATTCAATTAAAGACTCAAATAAAAGCAAAAATGCAGCATACCATAATTAAAGATACGTGCATCATCAACGAGGGACAACAAATTTATGGCGATCTTTTAATAAAAAACGATCGGATTGAAAAAATTGGTGGCAATATTGATTTAAAAGCAAGGGCAATTGAAATTATTGGTACTAACCAATTTCTATTACCAGGAGTTATTGACGATCAGGTACATTTTAGAGAGCCAGGCCTTACTCATAAAGCCAATATATACTCCGAGGCAAGGGCTGCAGTTGCGGGTGGTACTACCAGCTTTATGGAAATGCCAAATACCAATCCACCAGCTTTTACAATCAATTTATTAGAAGAAAAATATGCGAGAGCAAAAATATGTTCCTTGGCCAATTATTCTTTTTTTATGGGTACATCTAATGATAATTTGGAAGAAATTCTACAAGCAAATAAGCTAAAATCAACAATCTGTGGCTTAAAAATTTTTATGGGTTCTTCTACCGGTAATTTATTAGTTGATAACCCCCTAGTGCTTGAAAAGGTTTTTGGTAGTTCAGAATTACTAATAGCAACCCATTGTGAAGATGAATCAATGTTTCGACAGAATTTTGCAGATCGTAAAAGAGTTAAGCAAATCTTAGAACCATCCGATCATCCTATTATTAGAAATGAAGAAGTATGTTTCGAATCTTCCTTTAAAGCAATACAATATGCTAAAAGAAATGGAAGTAGGTTACATATTTTGCATATTACTACTGAAAAAGAATTACAGCTTTTTACAAATATGATTCCGCTAAAAGACAAACAGATTACTGCTGAAGTTTGTGTACATCACTTGCATTTTACTTCAGACGATTATGAAAGATTGGGCAATCAAATTAAATGCAACCCTGCAATTAAAGCACCGGTAAACAAGGAGGCTTTATGGAAAGCATTATTAGACGATCGCTTAGATATTATAGCTACAGACCATGCACCTCATACCTGGGAAGAAAAACAAGAAAGTTATGAGCATGCACATGCGGGATTGCCACTGGTACAACACGGTTTACAATTAATGTTACATTATGTAAAAGAAGGCCGAATTTCGATGGAACAAATGGTGCAAAAGATGAGTCATGCTGTTGCCGACTGCTTTCAAATTAATAATCGTGGATATATTCGTGAAGGATATTTTGCTGATTTGGTTATGGTTAATATGAATAAACCAACTGTCATTTCAAAGGAAAATATTTTGTATAAATGCGGTTGGAGTCCATTAGAAGGTTTTGTTTCACCAGCAACAATCGAAAATACTTTTGTAAATGGGCATTTGGTTTATGGAAATGGGAACTTTGATGAATCAAAGTTTGGAGAAAGACTTTCGTTTAATAGGGAATAATTAATTTATGCAAGTAGATAAAGTAACGAAGAATGATTTAGCTATATTCCATATTGATGAGGAACAATCGGTTTTTCATCATCTTAATCATACCTTAACCAATGGGGGCAGACAGTATCTTCGTTATTTACTAGACAATCCATTATCTTCTATCAATAAGATTATTGATACGCAAAAAACCATTCAACACCTCATAAAAATAATTGATCAATGGCCAATTAGTCCAACCAATGGCACCATAATGGTGTTGGAAAAGTTTTATGAATCGCCGATAGATACTTATCCAAAAATTCCAGAAACCTTCAACAGTTTTTGGTATCAATTTTTTCATCAATCAGATTATTCTTTAACACTATTTTCCATTCAACATACAATAGATTTTATACAAGGAATGAAAAAAATTGTAGAATTAACGAATGATATAGAAAGTAAAGGCGAACTGTATGCTATATCAGAAAAAATCAATCATCTCCTAAACAAGGCTACCATACAGGAAATGATACTAAAAAATAAAAATAAACTTCGATCAGCCGACGTATTAACTTATGCAAACTTTATAAAGCATCGATACAAAACCGATATTTTTGAATTAATTCATTTATACTGCAAATTAGATGCATATTTAAGTTTAGCCAAAGCAGGAATAAAGTATGATTTTAATTTTCCAGAAATGATCGATCATAAAGAACCGTTTGCGGTTGCCGAAGGTCTTTTTCATTTTATGATTCCTGTTCCGGTAGCTTACTCAATTGATTTTTCGGTTAAGGAGAATTTTTTATTCCTAACAGGGGCAAATATGGCAGGCAAGAGCACTTTTATTAAAACTGTCGGTATTGCCTTTTATCTTGCACATATTGGTATGAGCGTACCAGCAAAAACAATGAAGCTTAGTTATTTTGATGGACTTCTTAGTAATATTCAGGTTACAGATAATATTGCAAAAGGCGAAAGCTTTTTCTTTAATGAAGTTCAAAGAATTAAAAACACCATTGAAAGAATAAGTGATGGCAAAAAATGGATGATTTTAATTGATGAATTATTCAAAGGCACCAATCAGCAAGATGCAGTAAAATGCAGTACTACAGTAATTGAAGGATTAAGAAAATTACCCAATGCATTATTTGTACTATCTACCCATTTATATGAAATCGGTGCCCCTCTTCAACAGTATAGTAATATCCAATTCAAGTACTTTGAAACTGCAGTAAAAAACGACCAATTGCTATTTAGTTACCAACTTAAAAGTGGTATCAGTAACGACCGATTAGGATATCTTATTCTTAAAAGAGAGGGAGTTGTTGGAATGTTAGAGAATTTATAATACCTTAACTAAAATTACTTTATTATGAAAATACTGAGTCGTGTTGTTGTTTTATTGGTAATTGTTTTCTGTTTTTACAGTATTTGGGTTTTAATTGGAGTGCCTGAAAGAACTGCTGTGCTAACTACTTCTTCAATTGCTAAAGATGTAAATATTAATATAGGCAGCGATTTAAATAAAGGTAACATTTTGGGAATTCAGCCATATTTAACCGCAATTAACTATGCAAATATTCCTAC
>JAYVRC010000358.1:0-5299 GCA_043776615.1 Sphingobacteriia bacterium | reverse complement strand
AAAGCTCAATAATTTTTTTTCACCAAGCTAATATTGTTCACTTGAAATTATTCACTGCTTTTTTTAGACTTGTAAGATGGCCCAATCTTTTGTTCATAGTAATTACACAAATATTATTTGAAAAGTGTATTTATGAACGGATATATCCCGATGTTAATGGAAGCTTTACTAATGAAACTATTCAATTCATTGCATTAATTATTGCTTCTGTTTGTATTGCTGCTGCTGGATATATAATTAATGATTATTTTGATCAAAACATAGATCAAATTAATAAACCCAACAAAGTAGTCGTAAATAAAATTATCAATAGACGATGGGTTATATTTTGGCACATGTTTCTCAGTTTATGCGGTTTATTTTTTACTTCATTTGCATTACCCCTTAATTTATATTGGCACTTGGTTCTTGCTAATATGGTTTCCATTATAGCTTTATGGTTTTATTCTACTACTCTTAAAAAGAAATTGCTCATTGGGAATGTTCTAATTTCATTATTAACAGCTTGGGTTATAGGAATTTTATTTTTTTCGAAGTATCCACTTAGTGTACATTCAATATTAAATGTAGAACACAAAGAGGCTCGTTTTTTTCGACTGATGATTTTATATGTTTCATTTGCTTTTATTATTTCATTAATTAGAGAAGTAATAAAAGATATGGAAGATATGGATGGCGATCAAAAATATGGGTGCACCACAATGCCTATTGTTTGGGGAGTTAATGCAAGTAAAGTATTTGTTGCTGTTTGGATAATTGTGTTAGTTGGGGCATTGGTTATTTTGCAGCTTTATGTTGTAGGATTGGGATGGTGGTTAAGTGCTGTTTATTGTATTCTGCTAATTGTATTGCCTTTGATTATAACTTTAAAATTGTTATTTAAAGCCAATACTCCAAAACAGTTTCATACAATAAGTTCAATAATAAAATTTGTAATGTTTACTGGTATTTTGTCGATGCTTTTTTTTAAATTTTATCAATAATATTTCCTGATGAAAGAGATTATACTGGCATCACAGTCGCCTCGACGTAAGCAATTGCTTGAGTGGGCAGAAATTCCTTTTAGAGTTGTAGTTCCTGATGCCGATGAATCATTTTCAACCGAATTAGCAGTAGAAAAAATACCTATCTACATTGCTCAAAAAAAAATATTTGCAGTAAATCAGCTCTTGGCAAATGAAAGATCAGTAATAGATGATACTGTTATTCTTGCTGCAGATACTATAGTTGTTTTAGATAATAAGGTAATTAATAAACCACTAGATAGAAATGATGCAATTAAAATTCTCAACAGCTTATCTGGCAAACAGCATCAAGTAATTACAGGTGTTGTTTTGCAAAAAGGAAGTATTCATCATTCCTTCTCTGTTGCCACACAAGTAAAGTTTCATCAACTCACCCTAGCTCAGATTGAGTTTTATGTAGACAATTACAAACCATATGATAAAGCAGGCGCTTATGCAATACAGGAATGGATTGGTGTTGTGGGTATTGCTGCTATCGAGGGCGACTTTTACAACGTAATGGGACTTCCTGTAAGCGCTGTTGTTCAAGCTTTACATACTATAAATTCATAAGTAAAAATTAGGTATTTATACCATTTAATTGACCATTAATTTTATTGGTTAATTAAAAAATATGAACGAAAAATTATTACAGTTTATCTGGCAGTTCCAATATTTTAATCAAACTTATTTGAGTTTAACGGATGGTAATTCAATTCGAATTATTAAACCGGGTAGTTTAAATACCAATCAAGGTCCAGATTTTATTACCAGTGAAATAGTCCTCAATAACATTCGATGGATAGGCAATATTGAACTCCATGTAAATGCTTCTGATTGGTATAAACACAAACACCATACCGACAGGCGATACGAAAATATAATTCTTCATGTAATATGGAATGATGATTTACCAGTAAAAGATGCACTGGGTAATTTATTACCAACACTAGTTTTACAGGATAAAGTAGCCAATATTTTATTAGATCGATATGAATCGTTAATGAAAGCGCAGACGCTATTGCCTTGTGCCTCTTGGCTGAATAAGATCAATGAGTTGGTTTGGACTTCCTGGAAAGAACGCTTGATTATAGAACGATTGACTAAAAGGGCGGAACATTTATTCGTTAAGCTAAAACTATTCAATGGAGATTGGGAAAGAGTATGCTTAATTCAAATTGGTAGGGTTTTTGGCGGAAAAGTAAATGCAAATATTTTTGAATCCATTATTCAATCGATCCCTCTAGTAATTTTAAAACGCCATCAACATGATGTTGTACAATTAGAAGCTTTGCTGATGGGACAAGCAGGCTTTTTACAAAATGATTTGAAAGAGTCTTATGCTTTAGCGCTACAAAAAGAATATATGTTTCTTAGGAATAAATATTCATTAACACCTCTGCAACTGCAACCACAATTTTTAAGGATGCGACCTGCTTCTTTCCCTACTATTCGTTTTGCGCAACTTGCAGCGTTTTTTCAAAAGCAAACTCATTTAATGCAACAAATTAAATCCATTCAATCTGTAAATATATTTTACCAACTTTTTAATTCAGCTGCGTCTGACTTTTGGAATACACATTATCGTTTTGAAAAAGAGAGTATTAATAAAAAAAAAGAAATTGGAATGCAATTCAAAAATAATTTACTCATTAATGCAATTGTACCAATATTATTTGCTTATGGATTGTACAATCAAAATAGTTTGTATCAGGAACAGGCAATTGAACTATTAAGCCAATTACCAGCTGAGACTAACCAAGCATTAAAAATTTGGGAATCATTGCCCGTAAAACAAGAGGTTGCCTTTGATACTCAGGCCTTATTAGAATTGCATCAATTTTATTGCAATAAAAAAGCCTGCTTGAACTGCGCTATAGGCAACGGAATTCTACAAAAAGGGGTCTAACTACCAGTTGAATTGTAAATCGAGTTCGCAATCGGGGTGTAAAGTTCTTTCTACTGGGCAAGTACGAGCGGTTTTTTCTAATATTTCTTTTTGCTTATCATCTAGGTTTAAAGATTTTGGAAAAAATACATGTACCTGAATTTTGCCAATGCGTCTGGGGTCGCTTACCATTATTTTGGTAACATCCGCAGTAGTGCCATCGAGCTGAATATCCATTGTTTGAGCTTTAATTCCCATTGTGGTTATCATGCAGGTAGCAAGGGCTGTTGCCACAAGATCGGTAGGAGAAAAACGCTCACCCTTTCCTTTATTATCGATTGGGGCATCGGTTTCTATGGTAGTTCCACTTTGAATATGGGTAGCAATAGTTCTTAAATCACCTTTATAAATAATTTGTGAAGTCATTAATTTAATTTTGCCATAAATTTACACGTAACTAATCACATGGTAGTGAAGAATCTATTTTTTTTAGTCATATTACTTTCTGGAGGCGCATTAATAGCCCAAACTAAACCCGTTCCTCCAACTAACATAAGTCGTAATCAGAAAAAATCGGAGAAGCGAGAAAAAATTAATCAACTCATTAAGCAAGAAGAAGAAGGAGCTTTGATATTTGATAAGCAGAGTGCTTTTGGCATCAAGTTTAATACAGATGGATGGGGTTTGTTTTATGAAAAGGGAAAATATAAGACACTTACTAAAACAAATTTGTTATGGATTGAATTTGGTGAGAAAAAAAGCGTCAAGGAAGAAAGGGTACCAACGCTATCTGCCAATCAAGGATTTATTGTTGTATCGAGTTATATCTATGGGAAACAAAATAATTTTTATCAGTTAAAATTCGGCTTTGGGCAACAAAAATTAATTGGTGGAAAAGGAAATAAAAATGGGGTTGCCGTATCTGCAATTTATGGAGGAGGTTTAACTGTTGGTTTATTGAAGCCATATTATATCGAAATTCAAAATCCATCCAATGGGGCGAGACAGTCAATAAGATATACTCCCGAAACAGCAAAACTCTTTTTAGATCCTACCGTGATTTTAGGAAAGGGGTCGTTGGGTAAAGGTTTCAATGAAATGGAAGTTGTTCCTGGTGCTCATATAAGAACTGCCCTTCGCTTTGATTATGGCAGGTATAATGAAGTGCTTTCTGCCATTGAAGTAGGACTAAATGCTGAATTTTACTCTAAAAAAATCCCTATTCTTCTATTGAATAAAGAAAATAGTTTCTTTTTTAATGCATATGCTGCAATCACATTTGGTAAGAGAAAGTAACTTAAATTTGCATCTCATTTCTGAATAAGTAATACATGCAAGAATTACCAGTAATTCAACAAAATAATCCTTCGGTTTTAACTGACAATACGCTTAAAAAGCCCAATTGGTTAAGGGTTAAATTGCCTATTGGCGAAAGCTATAAACATGTTAGGGGGCTTGTAGATACCCATAAATTGCACACTATTTGTGAAAGCGGTAATTGCCCAAATATGGGCGAATGTTGGGGTGAGGGTACCGCAACTTTTATGATTCTAGGTAATGTTTGTACCAGAAGCTGTGGTTTTTGTGCAGTAGCCACTGGTAGGCCTGGTGCGGTTGATTGGGACGAGCCGCAACGCGTAGCAGAAGCCATTCATTTAATGAAAGTAAAGCATGCGGTAGTTACCAGTGTAGATAGAGATGAATTAAAAGATGGTGGTTCTATTATTTGGTTTAATACCATTAATGCAATAAAAAGCCTTAACCCTAATACTACATTAGAAACACTTATACCCGATTTCAGGGGATTTACCGATCAGATCCAACGTATTATTGACGCTGCCCCTAACGTGGTTAGTCATAATATGGAAACTGTTGAACGCATTACCAAACAAGTTAGAATTCAAGCTAAATACAGAAGAAGTTTAGAAGTATTATCAACCTTAAAAAAAGGAGGAATGCGAACAAAAACTGGAATAATGTTGGGCTTGGGTGAAACTAAAGAAGAAGTAATTCAGAGCATGAAAGATTTGGTTGAAGTGGGTACAGATGTGCTTACTTTGGGGCAATACCTTCAACCTACTAAAAAACATTTACCTGTTCAGCGTTTTGTACATCCCGATGAATTTGCTGAACTAAGAGAGATAGGATATACTATCGGTTTTGATTATGTAGAAAGTGGTCCATTAGTTCGCTCTTCTTATCATAGCGATAAACATGTAATAAAAGGGTATGGAAAAGATAAATGGATGAATGAAAAAATGAATTAATTTTTTAAAATCATGAAAAAATTATTGTTTGTAATTCTTGTTTTTCCATTTGTTTTATCTGCACAAGTAAAATGGGTTAATGTAGACGCAGATTATCAGCCTTTACCAGTAGGGGTTCATGTTTTTTTTACCAATGATTC
>JAYVRC010000357.1:0-5300 GCA_043776615.1 Sphingobacteriia bacterium | reverse complement strand
TTCCTGAAAATATCAAGGAGCAACTGATTGTAGAATTGTATTCTAAATAATATTAATCAATTCACCCTAACAAGTAAAAAACAAAGTATAGATATGGCAATATTAAGTTTTCAAAAGCCAGACAAAATTGTTCTACAAAAAGCAAATGACTTTGAAGGACAATTCGAATTCCGCCCTCTTGAACCAGGTTTTGGTTTAACAATCGGAAATGCATTACGCAGAGTATTATTAAGTTCTTTAGAAGGATACGCTATTATAGGTATCAAAATTGAAGGGGTAGACCACGAGTTTGCTACCATCAAAGGTATCACTGAAGATGTAACTGAAATTATCCTGAATTTAAAGCAGGTTCGTTTTAAGAAGCATGTTGATCATGAAATCGTTACCGAAAAAATAAATCTTTCTATTAAAGGCCGTACCGAATTTAATGCTGGAATGATTGGAGAATTATCTCAAAGTTTCCAAGTAATGAATCCTGAGTTATTGCTTTGTATAATGGATACTACCGCTAAAATGGATATTGAATTAACCATTGGAAGAGGTAGAGGATATATTCCTGCTGAAGAAAATAAATTAAAAGATGCTCCTTTCGGATATATAGCAATTGATTCTATTCACACGCCAATCAAGAACGTTAAATACGCAATTGAAAACTATCGTGTAGAACAAAGAACAGATTATGAGAAACTAATTTTGGATGTTGCTACCGATGGTACTATCCATCCTGAAGATGCTGTTAAACAAGCTTCTCGTATTTTGATTCAACATTTGATGATCATTACTGATGAGAATATCACTTTTGATAATAAAGAAGACAAGAAAGAAGATGTTGTTGATGAGCACGTTTTACAATTACGCAAAGTATTGAAAACACCTTTAGAAGATTTAGATCTTTCTGTACGTGCATTCAATTGCTTAAAAGCTGCTAAAATCAATAGCTTAAGCGAATTGGTTCAATATGAGCAAGAAGATTTAATGAAGTTCAGAAATTTTGGACAAAAATCTTTATCTGAAATTGAGCAAGTACTTACCGAAAGAGGATTAAGCTTTGGAATGGACTTAGTAAAACTTGGATTGGATAATTTAGATAATTAATATTTCACACTCCACAATTCCTGACACGGTGTGGAGATAAAACTTAAACGTCATGCGTCACGGAAACAAAAACAATAACCTAGGCCGTAAAAAGGCACATAGGGTTGCGTTATTACAAAACTTAGCTAGTCAGTTAATTACTCACAAGCGTATTGTTACTACTTTAGCAAAAGCAAAAGCTTTAAGAGTTTATGTTGAGCCATTGATAACTAAAACAAAGAAAAACGAGAGTGCAGCTCAAATTAGCCATAATCACCGTTTAGTATTTGCTGAATTACAAGACAAAATTGCTGTAAAAGAACTTTTTACAGTAGTTGGACCAAAAGTAGCTTCTCGCCCTGGTGGATATTCTCGTATTTTAAAATTGGGAATTCGTCCTGGTGATAATGCTGAAAAAGCAATGATTGAACTAGTCGACTTCAATGAGATTTACGGCAAGGGAATAGAAGAAGCGGGAGAGCCGGCTAAGAAAACTCGTCGTGGACGTGCGCCTAAAAAAGCTGAAACTGCACCTGCAGTTGAGGTTGAGGCAACAGTTGAACCAGCAGCACCATCAACAGAAGAAAAAGCAGCTGAATAAGCAATGTAATATTTTGAAATATCAAGGCATCCTTTTAAAATGGGATGCCTTTTTTTATACAACTCATTGTGAAAAACTTAAAATGTTTTTTTGCTAAAATTGAATTTCTTTTGTAATTATAAATTAATCTATGTCTAATACTAATTCGTCTAGGAAGCCTGCAGTATTAATTTTAGCAGACGGTCATATTTTTCATGGAATGTCTTTTGGGAAAATTGGGATAGCCACTGGCGAAATATGTTTTAATACTGGAATGACAGGTTATCAGGAAGTATTTACAGACCCTAGCTATACTGGGCAAGTATTAATTATGAATAATGTTCATATAGGAAATTATGGGGTAAAAGATGAAGATGTTGAAAGTAGTTCAGTCAAAATACACGGCTTAATTGCTAGAAATTTAGAAGAACAATACAGCAGAATTCAAGCAAAAGAAGATTTGAACACTTATTTATTAAAAAACAATATAGTTGCAATTGATGGAATAGATACGAGGGCATTAGTTGCTCATATTCGTACTAAAGGTGCTATGAACTGTATTATTTCGTCTGATGAAATGGATATAGACAAATTAAAAAATATATTAAATGCAGTTCCAAATATGGATGGATTGGAATTGGCAAGTACTGTAAGTACTAAAGAAGAATATGAACTTGGCGACGTTAATTCGACTATAAAAATTTCGGTGATTGACTTTGGAATAAAGCAACATATTTTAGCATGTATGGTTTCGAGGGGAGCGCATGTTAGGGTTCATCCTGCAAAAACTCCTTTTAGTCGGTTAAAGGAATTTAAACCCAATGGATATTTTATTTCAAACGGCCCTGGCGATCCAGCTGCAATGCCTTATGCTGTTACTACTGTAAAAGAAATATTGGCGGAGAAAAAACCTGTTTTTGGAATTTGTTTAGGACACCAATTACTAGCCTTAGCTAATGATATACCTACATTCAAAATGCACCATGGTCATAGAGGGTTAAATCATCCAGTAAAAAACATCATTACAGGGCAATGCGAAATTACCACCCAAAATCATGGTTTTGGTGTAGATCCAGAAGCTGTTAGGAAGCATACTAATGTAGAAATTACTCATTTAAATTTAAATGACGATTCTATCGAAGGTATACGTTTAAAAGATCGCCCAGCCTTTAGTGTTCAATATCATCCAGAAAGCACTCCTGGTCCACACGATAGTCGTTATTTGTTTGATCGCTTTGTGGAAATGATGCAGTAAATTTATAATATGAAAATTGCGATTATTAATGGCCCCAATTTAAATTTATTGGGAAAACGCGAAACAGATATTTATGGCCCCCAATCTTTTGAAACCTATTTAGATAAACTAAAACAGTTGTACCCTTCTGTTGAGATTATCTTTTTTCAATCAAATATTGAAGGTGAATTAGTAAATGCTTTACAGGAATATGGCTTTATGGTTGATGGCATCGTATTGAATCCTGCGGCATATACACATACTTCTGTAGCCATAGGAGATGCAGTTGCATCTATTAATTCGCCTGTTATTGAAGTTCATATTAGCAATGTTAATGCTAGGGAGGAATTCAGAAAGTTGTCGCACGTTTCAAGTAAATCTGTAGGAACTATAGTAGGCTTGGGTTTAATGGGATATGATTTGGCAATTAATTGGTTGATTAATAATAAAACATAATCTTACTGCATATTTGCAATCACATTTAAATTAATCTTTACTGTGTTTGAAAGTGACAGGCTTGAACCACCAACACCATAATCTTTACGATCTATCTCAAACTTTCCATTAAATAAAACACCCTTTGATCGTTCAATTGTTGTGAATGGTATTTTTATTTTTTTTGTTACTCCTTTTATAGTCAAATTGGCTTCCATCTCAAATAAATTTCCATTATCTATATTGATAATTTTAGTGCTTTTGATTGTTATTGTGGGGAATTTAGTCACATTAAAATAATCTACTTTTTTTAAATGAGTATCTCTAAGCGAGTTATTGGTATTGATGGTAGTTGCATCTACACTTATTAAAAAATTGCAAGCATTGGTATTTTTATTATCCCAAACAATTGTTCCATTTAATCCTTTTAAACTTCCTTTTGTAGTTAGTCCAAAATTATTAATGTTGAAATTTATTGTGCTTTCAGCATCAATAGGTTTGAATTGATCATTAATTGAAAAACTAGAATCTAGAAAAAATAAAAAGATTAAGATTATTTTCATAATTATTTAATTGATTTGTGCACTGCCGAAAAGAACACTATAACGTTGGCACCAAATTAAAACATATTTGTAATCTGATTTATTGACATTCATAGGAATAACATACTCCTGATCTCCACTAAATGCTTTTAATTCTCCTAAAGATATAAATAAAGAACCAGCAAGATCTTTTGATAAATATACTTTTAAATCGGGACCTGCATCTGTTTTAAATTGTTTTAAATAAAGAACTTGTTTATTATCAACACTAAGCCAACTAGCCATTCCAGATGTTGTATGTGCTCCATTAATAAAATTACCATTTGCTGTTGTGGTTGCTTTTGATAAATCTGTTGTGATAGTTGTTGCTGTTGTCAATGTGGTTTCATCTTTTTTGCAAGAAGTAAAAGTCAGCATCAAGGCAGTTAAAAAAAGAAAATATTTCATACTATTTAATTTAATATTTTTTTAAAAATGATAAGCAATTCCGATTATTCCATACAATGATTTGTACCTGAATCGATCATTGCTAATACCATTTGTTTGCTGCACTTTGGTATTGGTTGAATATTCATTGAATAAGAAAGAGGTTCCTCCTCTTAAGCTCCATCTATTGTTTATTTTGTATCGTATAAACAATTCGCTATTCAGACTTCCTAAATCATTATCGCTGATTAATAATGCATTAAAACTAGATGGTTTTGAGCCTACCAAACTACTATTTCCATTATTGATATAAATTCCTTGTTTAGCTGCTCCGAAAGAAAATCCAATTAAATCTATATTAAAACCAACACTTAATTTTTTTGATAGTTCATATTCACTGTTGAACGAAATATTGAGTGAATTAATTTGTGTTTTGCCAACAAAAAAGCTGTCGATGTTTGCAGGGATATCATCAGCAAATAAAACGGCTGGACCAGTTTTCCCACTAGTTAATTTTGCATTAGCTGTTGTGTAATATTTATCGGTTGCAAATGAACTTGTGAAACGGCCTCCAATTCCTAACTTCAATTTTTGTTTCTTGCCAATGCCCCATAAATGTAAATATGAAGCTGCAATATTCGCCTGTTTACTACCTAGGCCAAAAGATAGATCAGCTATATTTTGTGTTCGAGTTTTTTTAGATTCTTTGTTTTCTTGGGCCAGAAGGCTTAAACTGCATAAAAACAGAAAGAAAAACGCATTAGTTTTTTTCATCTCATTTATTTATAAGTTTGTACGCATGTATTCTAGCTATTATACAAAAGATGGTATATTTTTACAATTTTATAACATATTCAACTGGCTTAATGTTTTCTCGAACTTCATATACTTCAAAAACTGCCTTTTTAATTGTAATAGTTGCTATTATAAAACTTTGTATTGCACCTCTTATAGAATTAGGAAATGATGAAGTGTATTATTGGACTTATGCATTACAGCTCGATTGGAA
>JAYVRC010000356.1:0-5343 GCA_043776615.1 Sphingobacteriia bacterium | reverse complement strand
CTGGAGTATTTTTTATCTGTTATAAAAAACGTGGTTCATTTATAGTAAAATCTATTGGATGGGTGCTGCTATTTTTTTGTTTGCCATTAATGATTGTTTCATTTGATCAGCTACTATTTCTATATCAAAGTTGGGTGCACCGTTTACAATTACAATCGTTGAGAGAATCATTGAGCTTAATTGGTATAATCGGATTATTTGATTCGATTAATATAGATCAGGGTTGGATAGTACTTACAGGAACCATAACAATGTTATTGGTGCTTTTAAAAAAACAAGTATACATTGATGCAAATTTTCGCTTATTATACTTAGCAGGCATCTTATTGTTTACGGTAGTTTTTAACCCCGGCGTAGAGTCTCCAACCTATATAATAGCTGTTGCGGGAGCTGCAATTTGGTATATTAGTAAGGATCGATTAAAATGGCATCAATGGATAATGATATTGGTTTTTGTATTTACATGCCTATCTCCAACCGAAATTTTTCCAAAGCCAATTAGAGACCAGTTTTTAAAACCTTACCTTATTAAAGCAATACCTTGTATATTGGTATGGGTAGTTTGTATGTATGAACTTTTTACTTGGGATCCGACAAAAAACGATAAAAAAATAATTACTACATGAAAATATTAGTCACCGGTGCTGATGGATTTATTGGCTCTCATCTTACTGAAATGCTTGTTAAAAAAGGATTTGATGTGCGTGCTTTTGTTTTGTACAACTCCTTTAATACATGGGGTTGGCTAGATCATTGTGATACAGCTATAAAAGGAAAATTCGAAGTTTTTACTGGTGATATAAGAGATCCTTACGGCGTAAAAACCGCTATGAAAGGATGTGATATAGTTTTACATCTTGCCGCATTAATAGCCATACCCTACTCTTATCATTCACCTGATACATATGTTGATACAAATATTAAAGGAACATTAAATGTTGTTCAAGCTGCTAAAGAATTAGGTATTAAAAAAGTAGTACATACATCAACAAGTGAAGTATATGGTACTGCTAAATTTGTTCCAATAACAGAAGATCATCCACTCCAAGGTCAATCGCCTTATTCTGCAAGTAAAATTGGAGCGGATCAAATTGCATTGTCATTCTATAGTTCTTTTAATACACCTGTTGCAGTGTTAAGACCCTTTAATACTTACGGTCCTCGCCAATCTGCAAGAGCAGTTATTCCAACCATCATTTCTCAAATTGCCTCAGGCAAAAAATTAATTAAACTAGGAGCACTCACGCCAACAAGAGATTTCTCTTTTGTACACGATACTGCAAATGGATTTATAAAAGCAATGCAGTCTGATGCAACAAATGGAACAGTTACCAATATTGGAAGTGGTTTTGAAATATCCATTTTAGATACTGCCAATTTAATTTCATCATTAATGGACGCAACTGTTGAATTTGTGTTGGATGAAGAAAGACTTAGGCCTGAAAAAAGTGAAGTTGAAAGATTGTTTGCTAGTTATGATAAAGCAAAACAGTTAATGGGCTGGGAACCAACCTACGGTGGTTTGGATGGATTTAAAAAAGGATTACAACAAACCATTGAGTGGTTTACACAACCAGCTAACTTAGCTCGTTATAAAACGGATACTTATAATATTTAACCATTAACATGATTAAACACGCAGTAATATTAGCAGGAGGAAAAGGAAGCAGGTTACGCCCTTATACTATTGTTCTTCCAAAACCGCTCATGCCTATTGGCGATTACCCAATTTTAGAAGTAATAGTAAGGCAATTGGTAGCGCAGGGTTTTACTCATATTACGCTAGCCGTTAATCATCAAGCTGAACTAATAAAAGCCTTTTTTGGTGATGGAAGTAAATGGGGAATTTCGATTGAATACTCACTAGAAGATCAGCCATTGGGTACTATGGGACCATTAAAACTCATTCAAAATTTACCTGAACATTTTTTAGTAATGAATGGTGATATCCTTACTGATATTGTATTTGCCGATTTTTTTGATAATCATGTTAAAACCGGAGCCATTTATACTATCTCCTCTCATTTGCGAGAACAAATGATTGATTATGGCGTCTTACAAACCAACAACGGATTTTTGACTGGCTTTAAAGAAAAACCCAAAAATATGTATGAAGTAAGCATGGGTATTTATATGTTGAGTAAAAAAGTATTGGATTTTATTCCAGAAAATACTCCATACGGATTTGATCAATTGATGTTAGCATTATTGGCAAAGAATGAACCCGTTGCTGTAAAAACTTTTACTGGACTTTGGCTCGATATTGGCCGACCTGATGATTATGTAGAGGCCATTGAACAATTTGATCAGCTGAAAGATAAAATACTATATGTATAAAATATTGGTTACTGGAGCAAATGGATTTATTGGAAAATTACTTTGCAGTTCTTTAAAAGCGCAAGGTCATCAGTTGATTGAATTAACCAGCAAAGATGGAAATATTGCATTGTTACAAACATGGGAATCCATTGAACCAACTCAAATTGTAATTCATCTTGCAGCAAGAACTTTTGTACCAGATAGTTGGAAAAAACCTGATTTATTTTTAGAAACAAATACGCTAGGTACGCTCAGGGCATTAGAATATTGCAAAAAAAACAATGCTAAAATGGTATATATCAGCTCCTACTTATATGGTAATGCTGATATACTTCCCATTAATGAAACTGCAACAGTATATACTCCAAATCCTTATGCACTTTCTAAAAAAACTGCAGAAGAATATTGTAGATTATATGCATCTTCCTATGGCGTTAAAACAGTTATTTTACGTCCCTTTAATATTTATGGTAACAATCAAAATCCCTCTTTTCTTATACCGGAAATAATTGAACAGGTGCTTCATCAAAAAAAGGTACATGTAAAAGATTTAGAGCCCAAAAGAGATTATTTATTTATTGATGATTTTATTCAAGCAATTATTAAAGCCATTGAAATTGAACAATTCGAAATTATTAATATAGGATCGGGGCTTAGTTATTCGGTAAAAGAAATAATTGATATGGTTCAGCAAATTTGTGGAACCAATTATCCTGTTACCAGCAGCGCAGAAAAAAGAAGGGCAGAAATAATGGATACGATCGCAGATATTTCAAAAGCTGCTCGATTATTGGGATGGAAACCAATGGTTAGTATGCAAGAGGGATTAAGTTCTATTGTAAAACAACTTAGTAAAAAATAAGTTTTAGCTTTGTAATCTATCAGTTAAATCAATATGCTGTCAGTTGATGCTCAAAAAACTTTATCGATTGTAGTACCTGTTTGTAATGAAAGAGGTAATCTTCCAATTTTATTGGAAGAAATCAATAAAGCTATAAAAGATTTACCCTATTCATATTCAGTCATTTTTGTAGAAGATAGTAGCACTGACGGCACTTTAGAATTTATTAAAGAAAAAGCCGCAAGCAACAATCATATTTTTTATATTTCATTGACCAAAAGTTTTGGTCACCAAAATGCGCTTAAAGCAGCACTAGATAGAACTGAAGCTGATGGGGTGATTATGATGGATGGAGATTTACAACACCCACCTTCATTAATTCCTGAGCTGATAAAAAAATGGGAAGAAGGGTACGATATAGTGTATACGATTAGAAATGATCACCATGATATTCAGTACCTAAAACGTAAAACATCTAATTTGTTTTACAATATCATTAATAATTTATCTGAAATTGAATTAGAACAAGGAACTGCAGATTTTAGACTGATGGATCATAAAGTGGTTCGTGTATTTCGCAGTTTTACAGAAGCAGATATATTCATGCGTGGTTTAATCAAGTGGATGGGTTTTAAGCAGATCGGTATTGAATATACTTCTGCTTCCCGTGGTGCAGGACAATCGAAGTATACTGTTAAAAAAATGATACGATTTGCTTTACAGGGCATCACTTCTTTTAGCACAAAGCCCTTATACATTGCAGCCTACCTCGGATTATTCTTTTCACTTTTTTCTCTTTTATACATTCCGTATATTTTAGTTAGTTTGATTTACGGACATATAGTTTCTGGTTGGGCTTCTATGATTGCAACAATTGCTTTTTTTGGTGGTTTACAATTAATGATTTTAGGAATTATCGGATTATACCTAGGTAAACTTTTTGTGCAAAGCAAGCACAGACCTCATTATATTGTTAAAGAAACCAACCTCATTTAATGAATCGGTCTATTCTATTGAGTTTTGATGTAGAAGAATTTGATATACCTATAGAATTCGGACATTCAATTAATGCTCCCACTCAAATGAAGATTGGTAAAAAAGGATTAGACTCAATTCAATCTATTTTGGATGACGTAAATGCTACCCTATTTACAACAGCCAATTTTGCCGAACATTTTCCTTCTGAAATTAAGCAGCTTTCTACCAAACACGAAATAGCTTCTCATACCTATTATCATGGTTCTTTTGAAATAAAGGATCTGTTAAGCTCACGTTTAAAACTCGAAGAAATTATTGGCAAACCAGTTACAGGATTAAGAATGCCAAGAATGAAAGTGATTGATATGCCTTCTGTAATTAACGCTGGTTATAAATATGATTCATCTATCAACCCAACTTGGATACCTGGAAAATACAATAACCTACAACTTTCTAGAACTCAATATGTAGATCAAGGAATGAGAAGAATTCCTGCATCAGTTTCTCCAAACCTAAGAATTCCCTTATTCTGGCTGAGTTTTAAAAATATGCCCTACCAATTATTTAAAACCCTTTGTTTACAAACATTACGTAAAGACGGTTATATCTGCCTATATTTTCATCCCTGGGAATTCACTGATATCAAGGGTTTTGGCTTACCAGCGTATACAAGAAGATGGTGTGGTAAAACTTTAGTTGATAGACTTATGCTACTCATTAGCGACCTGAAAAAAGAAGGCGATTTTATTCCAATAAACCAATTACCTACATAGAGAATCTTCAATCTGGAATCTGTTTAATTGAAACCTGAAAATCAGATTGAAGACTGTAGACTGTAGATTCAATAATAAATTTGTTAGTTTGAATAGTTATTTAGACATTTGTCTAAATATATAAATACCTGATTAGTGAATATACTTTTTAAAGCCCTAAACGATGCTACCCGAAGGGAAATATTAGAAATCTTAAAAGAGAAAGATCTAACTGCTGGTGAAATTGCCGATCACTTTAATATTTCAAAACCTAGTATATCTCATCATTTAGATTTACTAAAACAAGCTGGATTATTAGTAGCTGTTAAGGAGGGTCAGTTTATTTCATATTCCTTAAACACCACTGTAATGGATGAAATGCTTAAATGGATGCTCCAATTTAAAAAAATAAAATCTAAGTAAAATGTTCAAAAGTAAAATCATCGAAATATT
>JAYVRC010000355.1:0-5376 GCA_043776615.1 Sphingobacteriia bacterium | reverse complement strand
TGCACCTAATAAAGGCAGTAAAACTAGGAGCCGAATTTTTGGAGGAGCTAAAGATATGGTCAATGATTTTTCTAGATTAATGAAAGATGAGGTAAATTCTCTTAGAAATAAAGCAGAAGAAGTTGTTGGGTTTGTAGACGAAAAGGGAGTTGAACTTAAGCATGTCATTGACCATAAGGCTGAGATATTGGAAAACGTACTTTAATTTAATTAGAACTCACTTCCTTTAGAATTTCACAAATCTTTTATTGCTTTAATCAAGTTTGGTATAGGCGATAGCTTATTTTTTAAAAGCAACTCTAAGCAGTTGTATATACGAACATAATTTTGTTGATATTCTTTTGTTGATCTTTATTTGTTGTTCACTTTTCACTTAATAATGCAGCTTTTACTTCTTGTAATTTTACCAATTGCTCTTTGGAAACTTTTGGGTAATTGAATTTAAGTTTTTCAAAATGTTCGGTAATGATATTGGTAACGCATAATCTCGAAAACCATTTATCATCTGCAGGTACTACATACCATGGGGCATGATTAGTGGAAGTAGCAGAAAGCATTTCTTCATAAGCTTTCATGTATTCATCCCAAAGGGTTCTTTCTTTTGCGTCGGCTAAGGAAAATTTCCAATTTTTATCTGGACTATCAATCCTGTCTAGAAACCTTTTCTTTTGTTCGTCTTTTGATACATGTAAGAATATTTTGATGATGATTGTCCCGTTTTCATTCAAGTTCTTTTCAAAACGATTAATTTGTTCGTATCTGCTTTTCCAAAATTTAGAATCAATATCTTTTATTGTATTAATATTAGGAAGCTTTTCATTAAGAATATATGCTGGATGTACTTTTGTTACCAATACATTTTCATAATGAGAACGATTGAATATACCAATCTCACCTCTACTTGGTAATTCTTTATAATGCCTCCAAAAATAATCATGGTCTAATTCTGTTGAAGTAGGTACTTTAAAGGAAGCCACTTTTACACCTTGTGGATTTAAGCCGCTCATAACGTGTTTTATAGCACCATCTTTGCCTGCAGCATCCATAGCTTGAAAAACCACTAAAATACTATATTCGTCATGTGCATACAATTTATCTTGCATTTTAGCAAGGTTTTTGATTCCATTTTGCATCATTAACTCGCCTTCTTTCTTATCAATTAATTTTTGATTGTTAGTTGTACTAAAATCTTTCTTTAGTATTATTTTTTTTCTTGTAGGTACTTTTAAAGAGCTAAGATATTTTAAAGATTTATTTTTCATAATAACAGTTTTAAAATTAAACTTGTATGGCTTTCGTTAATAATGCGCTTTGGCGAGATGCATTGATAATTTTCATTACATTAATTCCATCTTGTGCTGTTACTGGCGGTATACTCTTGTTGGTAATTGCACTAAAAATTCCATCATAGTAATAATAATAATTTCCTTGTAAGCTTGTAACTTTCTGATTGATAAGCTTATCGCCTACTTCTTTATACAAATATCCTGCTGCGGAATCTGGTTCTGTTCCCCATTGCTCCAAGTTGGGTTTTTCATTTGCCAATAGTGCTTCCTCCTGTATATCAGCCCTTGTTTTGATGAAAGTTCCATTTTTGCCATGCACAACAAAAGCGGGTACAGATTCTCTTACCATTAAACTACTCTTAAGTATTACCCTGTTGGTAGAATAATATAAAATAAGACAAAAATAATCATCTACTAAAGATGTTGGCCTTAGCGTTCTTATATCTGCAAATACTTGTTGTGGCATTCCAAAAATACTAATTGCCTGATCAATTAAATGGGGACCTAAATCATTTAGTAGTCCTGCACCTGGTCCGGGAATTTCTTTATGTAATTTTAGACTAAGCGTTGGTTTAAATCGATCGTAATGAAATTCGGCTTCAATAATTTCTCCTAAAACACCAGATTCAATAGTATGTTTAACTGTACTGAAGTCGCTATCCCATCTTCTATTTTGATAAACGGATAATAGCAATTGTTTTGAATCGGCCAAGGCTTTTAATTCGATAGCTTCATCAAGTGTGGTGGTAAATGCTTTTTCAACCACTACATTTTTCCCCGCCAATAATACTTTTTTAACAAAATCAAAATGCGTATTTGTAGGTGTATTTACAACTACCAATTCAATTTCAACATCATTCAATACTTCCTCTAATGATCTATAAATATGAATAGATGGATAAAATACCAGTGATTCTTGCTTTGTTCTTTCTAAAATGCCTTTTAATTCAAACCCTTTATGCAACATTATAAAAGGAGCATGAAACACCCTTCCCGACATGCCAAAAGAAAGAATTGCCGTTTTTATCATGGTATAATAATAGTTACGTATTAATTTTTGGGTGCTTCGTTTTGTTTTTCTCTTTCTTTCATTTTATCTAAATAACTAACACCATCGGTGATCCATTTTTCTGCAGGCTTGCCTAACAAGTAATGATCAAACCATTCTTTTTGTCTTTTTTGATAATCTATTTGATTTTCTTTTTTTGCCAAACCATGATTTTCGTCTGCATAAACCAACATTACATGTGGTTTTTCCATTCTTCTCATCGTACCATACATTTCTATACCTTGGTGCCAATCTACTGCACCATCTTTATCACCAAATGCAACCAATAATGGAGCTTTTATTTTGCTCGCATTAAACATAGGGGAGTTGCGAATATGTGCCTCTGTTCTTTCGTACCATGGGCCATCAAATCTACCCTGACTAGTTTCGAAAATTTTCTGATCTGGGGTGCCGCTATTCCAATAAATTGAAAGCGACATACTAATTAAATCGGTTAAAGGTGCGCCAGCACATGCTGCTTTAAAAATATCGGTTTGAGTAACTAAGAACGATGTTTGATAAGCTCCCCAGCTATGACCAAATATGCCTACTTTATTGGCATCTATCATTCCTGTTTTTAATACTTCCTCAACTGCTGGTATTACACAGTTAACAGCACCCATGCCAGGATCATTTGTTTCATACACTATATCTGGTTGAAATATAAAGTATCCATTGGTAGTATAATTAGTGGTATTATAAGCTCTTCTGGTTCCAGGTGATACATACCCATGAACTCCATTTGATAATATTTCATAAATGTATACTATCATAGGGTATTGTTTGCCAGCTTCATAGTTAGCAGGATAGTAAAGAGCCCCTTGCATTTTTTTACCTGATCTATTGGTATAACTTATTAATTTACTTTTTCCCCAATAATAATTCTCTTGTTGAGGATTGGTACTTACGGCCTTTTTTTCATTAGTAAAATTATCGGCTACATATAGTTCTGGTGATAAATCGTAATCTTGTTTTATATAGCTGAAAGTATTGGCATCTTTAGCTTTAGTTAATCTGCCAATTGAAAGGTCTTGAAAAATTAATTGAATCGCTTTTCCATTTTCAAATTTATAGTAACCATACTTTTTAGTTTTATCACCGTATGCCGAAAAATAAATAGGTTGAGCATCATCAATATATTGCTCTTCAAAATCTACTCTATTAATTCTAAATACGACTTCATCTTTTTCACCATCTGTAAGTTTGCGCGATCCTGATCCATCAGGTTTTACAGCCCAAGTATTGTATTCGTCGTACAATAAAATTTCTTTATCACCTTTTGTCCATCCACCTAAACCAAACGGAGGCTTAGTTGCTGGATGATCATCTCTCGTATTCCAAAAATCAGTTTTAATGGTACCAGTAATATTGGTATTCTTTTCTGTTGTTATATTATAAGTGAACCAGCTTTTGTCTTTAAAATAATATAAGTATTGACCATCTGGTGATGATTGAGGACCTGTATAAAAACCATCAATCATTTTAGCCATGGTTAGCTTTGTAACGCCATTTTTTGTATTGATCAAGCTATAATCAGCAAAATCTTCTTTAAATGCTGGTTTATATTTTTTATCGGTTGATGTGATTACATGTTTTTGATTACCCGTTAACAATGCATCAGGCTGCTCATTATTGGCTAATTGATAAAAACTATTGCTTTCAAGATTCCAAACTGATAAAAAACTAGCTTCTTTATCTTGTGTATAAGTTATTTTTTGGCGAGGTTGTATTTCTGGATCTTTCCAATGCCAAATATCTACTGCTGCTAGCTTATCATCAGGTTTTGCAGTAAGTTTTACTGCAGTTGATTTACTGCTGTCCGACTTTGCTTTTGAACTGTCTGTTACTTTTGAATCTTCTTTTTTGGGTTTAATGGTCCAAGGTTTCAAACCAAAGAAAACGGCGCTTAAATCATCACTTATTTTTATACTCGATCCATTATAAATACGCATGCCTGAAGGAATCTCTTTTGTAGTTTGTGGATCGAATGTTTTTAAAATAGAAAATGGTGCTTTAGTTGATTCTGTATAACTATAAACGATTGCATTTTCTTCTTCATATCCATCCTTTTTAAATGATTTGTAAAAAGCCATTCCTTCTCCTTCTTTTGACCAACTTAATTTTGAAAATTTTAAAGTATCACTTGCAATTACTTTGAGCGTATAGCTATTTAAATTAAATAATTCTACAGAATTACCTGCAGTATTTGCTGCTTCAATAATATAACCTAGCATTGTGCTTTTTTTATTAAAAGCATATTCGGCAACGTTTCCAATGGTTCTTGTGCTACTGTCGGTTAAATTTTTTAATAAAAGAACAGATCCTTTTTCTTTATTTTCTTTAGGAGGAGCTAAGTAAGCTGCTAGAAATTTACCGTTTCTAGAAAATCCAAATCTACTTACGTTATTCACTATTTCTTTTTTTCCTGTTTCTAGATTTAGCAAGCCCATTTTATATTCTACCGGCTTACTTTGATCACGTAATTTTTCAGCATCTTTAAATGGTATACCTATTCTATAAGCTACCCATTTATTGTCTTTCGAAAACTCTGGTGTACTCGAAAATTCTAATTTATATATTTTATTTGAGGTTCTATTTACAACAAACATTGTATCATTGTCTTCTGCAACCACTATTTGATATGCTATCCAAACTCCATTTGGTGAGAGCTCGGTAGAACCAATACTTTGCCATTTGCCATAACTTTCTGGTGTTAAATTCTTTTTTTGAGCTATTGACCCTAGTGTAACAATGACTAATAGGAAAAGAAGTGTAAGATGTTTGTTCATATTTGGTAATTTATTTCAAATTAGTGAAATAACTTATAATCTTCATTTTTAAATCTACTTATGTTGATGTATTTTTAAGAAATTTAAAGAAATTGTCGCATTTGCCCGAACGTAGTCAAAAAGTCTGTTTGAATTGTAATGCTGCTCTCGAAGGGAAGTTTTGCCATCTATGCGGTCAGGAAAATATTGAGCCTCGTGAAACTTTCTGGAATATGCTTACCCATTTTGTTTTTGACCTTTTCCATTTTGATGG
>JAYVRC010000354.1:0-5415 GCA_043776615.1 Sphingobacteriia bacterium | reverse complement strand
CTGCAGGAGAATTATTTAGTATTAGAAAAAACTTATATCAACCAGTAGAAACAGATACTATTTTAGACGATTTTATGATTTCTATGCATATTGCGTTGAAAGGATTTAAGATTGTATATGAGCCAGAAGCTTATGCTTTAGAAAAAGCGTCTTCAGATACTAGTGAAGAACTAAAACGAAAAATTAGAATTGCTGCTGGAGGGATTCAATCTACAATAAGGCTAAAACAATTACTATTACCTTTTAAAAACCCAATGCTTTCATTTCAATATATTAGTCACCGAATTTTAAGATGGGTAGTTACTCCTTATTTAATGATCATAGCTTTTTTTATTAATATATTGTTGGTTGCTGAAATTGGGCTTGATTCTGCTTATGGGGTGATGATACTTTTGCAAGGAGGTATTTATCTAGCTGCTATTCTCGGTTGGATATTGGGTAAAAGAGAATTGAAAATAAAAATATTTTTTATTCCTTATTATTTTTGTTTAATGAATTATGCGGTTATTGTAGGAATGTTTAGATATATTTTTAAAGAACAATCTGTGCTTTGGGAAAAGGCTAAGCGAAAGTAAATTATTACTACAATTGATATTTTTTTCATAAATTTTATGTGTGGTTGTAAATTTGTTAATAATTTGTAATATATTTAATCAATTCATTATCTTTTACTGAATTCCAATTGTTTATGATTAATAAAGTGCTTTGTATAGATGATGATAGTATTTCTCTAACTATATCTAAACTATTGCTCAAACGTACTGGTTTTGCTGATCAAGTTTTTACTGCAATTGATGGAAGCGATGCACTGGTTTTTTTTGAAACACATTTTGCAGAAAATGTAAATCCTCAAGAAACTGCACCAAACTTGATATTGCTTGATATTAATATGCCTGTTATGAATGGATGGGAGTTTCTGGATGCCTACATTGCCAAATATGCAGAAAAATTACCCGATACTAAAGTAGTAATTTTATCTTCCACTATAGACCCTGAAGACCTTTTACATGCTAAAGAATATGCTTTAGTTGCAAGATTTGTAAGTAAACCTTTAAGCGTTGAAAATTTAACTGAACTTAAAGAAGATGAGTTTGTAAAAAAGTTTTTTTAATATTTTCTTTAGTTAAACAAATTTACTCAGTATGAAGTATTGCATACTTACTGTTTTAATGCTAACTAATTTTCTGTATGGATTAAGCCAATCAAAAATTTCGCAGGTTAATAAAATTCCAATCGACCCTAAGCGATGGTATCAGCTTAACAATGCTACGAAAGGATTGAATCAATTGTTTGATAAAGAACTTCATGAAGACATTTATACTGGAGATGGGAAGATATTAAAATATTACGAATCTTATTATCCAATTCTTCCTGGAGAAGTGATTGAAATTGAATCCATCAAATTATTTGATTGGAAAGGAGTGCCTGAAAATCCTACAATTATTTATGCAATTGATGCGAATTGGAAAAGGACACCAATCGCTCAATTTACTGGAGTTCGCTATGATGAATGGGTTGGCCCGAATCCAATAAAATTAAATCAGTTTAGGCTTGATAGATTAGTAAAAAACTTTCGTTATTTAATGATTCGTTCTGGAGATATTTTTCCTACTGAAATTGAATTCTATGGGAATAATTACCGAAAGCCAAATATTCTTAAATCTCCTCTTAAAACAAAAGTTCCTCTATCCAATTTCTTTGGGGTAAATGCATATGAATGGAATTTCGAAGATGGCAAAAAAAATTCTTTAATAATTGATGAGAAAAAAATGGCTGCAGTAAAAGGGTTTACTGGTATTCGGCATTATTTGGACTGGAAGAAACTTGAACAAATAAGTGGTTTATATACTTTTAATCCAACTCATGATGGTGGCTGGAATTATGATGTAATTTATGAGAGGTGTAAAAGAGAAGGAATTGAAGTGCTTGCTTGTTTAAAAACTATCCCTGAATGGATACTTACAACTTATCCAGTTAATCTTCGAGATGATGAGAATATTCCAGTAAAGTATAATGCTAATTTGACTGATCCAAATTCGTATATTGATCAAGCAAAGCTTGCTTTTCAATTTGTTGCCAGATATGGTAATAATTCTAAGTTAAATCCTTCATTGATAAAAGTAAATACAAAAAAAAGGTGGACAGGAGATCAGATTAATGTGGTAAAAATTGGAATGAATTTAATTAAATACATTGAATGTGATAATGAACGAGATAAATGGTGGAAGGGTAGAAAAGCATATCAAACAGCACGAGAATATGCTGCTAACTTATCTGCATTTTATGATGGACATAAAAATACCATGGGCCAGGGTGTTGGAGTAAAAAATGCAGATAGTAAAGTCCAGGTAGTTATGGCTGGTGTTGCCTTGGCTAATACAGATTACTTAAGAGGGATGATAGATTGGTGTAAAGAATTCAGAGGGTATAAAAAAGATGGAACAATTAATGTGTGCTGGGATATTATCAATTATCATTTGTATACAAATGATCCATCTAAAAAAAGAGGGATAGCTCCTGAAAAATCAACTGCTTCGATTGATGCTACATTAATTGCAAAAGAATTTATTGCTGTAGCAAATCAATACCTAAACGGGATGCCTGTTTGGGTTACAGAAGCTGGATACGATATTAATCAGGGTAGTACTAATAAAGTAATTCCTTTAAGATATAAAACTGCATTACACACACAAGCAGATTGGATTCTTAGAACCTCTTTACTTTATGCAAGAAATGGGATTCGAAAATTATTCTTTTATCAGTTATCTGATGATAATCCAAATTATAATGGGTTATACGCAACAAGTGGGTTGATTAAATCGGATGAAACAAGACGACCAGCAGCGGATTTTCTTTATCAAGTAAATAAACTTTTTGGAAATTATTCCTTTCAAAAATCTATAAGTTTTGATCCAATTGTTGATCAATATGAAAACAATAGTGGTCAATTGATGTATGCGATATATATACCAGATGAAAAAGCTAGGATAGGAAATTGTATACTTGATCTAGGTAAATCAGATGCTGCATACATTTATACACCTATTGCTGGTGCTTACAATATGAGCATGCAAAGCGTTAAAACAATTGAGGGTAAAATAGTAATAAAAGCTACTGAAACTCCAGTATTTGTAGAGGGGCGAAGTAATTAATGCCTAAAATTCAAACTGTTTATTTAATTTTAAAATTAAAATATCAATTTATGAAAACACTATTTACTATAATAATACTTTTAGCAAGTGTAAAAACATTTTCACAAGATTCTACACAATTAAAATTTGATCCTTCGAAAAAAGTACTTATTGTAGATGCTTCATGTGGACAATGCCAATTTAAAATGGAAGTCAGTGGTTGTACTTTAGCTATTAGGATAAATAAAAAAACATACTTTGTTGAAAAAGCTAATATTGATGCATTTGGGGATGCACATGCTGAAGTAGGATTTTGTAATTCGATAAGAAAAGCAAAAGTTCAAGGGATTATAGTTAATAATAAATTTGTTGCTTCTTACTTCGAGCTCATAGATAAAAAATAAATAGGATAAAAACTGAAAGAGTAGCTCACATTCAGGTCTTATAAATAGGAGTAGGGAAAACAATAAAAACAAAAAACTTAAATTATACCCTTCAAATCACAAACCTTATATTTAGTAATAAATCGAATTGATCATTCAATACTTTCATCATATGAAACTTATGCCAAAATTTAATGTATTTGCTTTTCTATTTTTTTGTTCAGTTTCACCTTCATTGGTTGCTCAAAAAAATGGGTCGGTAACAAATCCTTTTATATTAACCCCAACAGCAACTTCAGTTGTGTGGGGTAATTATTCATCAGAAGCCAAACCTGTACTACGTATTCAATCGGGAGATTATGTACGAGTAAGAACATTACTTACCTCGAATCCTGAGAGACTTGAAGCAGCTGGAGTTGCACCTGATCAGATTGAAAAGGAATTACGAGAGGTTCAAACTATAAAAGACAAAGGTCCAGGCGGTCATGTACTAACTGGACCTATTTATATTGAAGAAGCCGAACCTGGTGATGTATTGGAAGTTAAAATAAATACCATTGACCTTGCAATTCCTTATGGCTATAATGCAATTGGGCAAAATGGTTATTTATCTGATGAAATATTTGACCGTAAAATGAAGATTATTAATTTAGACAAGGAAAAAATGATCGGACATTTTGCTGAGGATATTATTATTCCACTACATCCTTTTTTCGGTAGTATGGGTGTTGCTCCACCAAAAGAAGTAGGAAAATGGAATAGCGCTCCACCATGGATTCATGGCGGAAACTTAGATAATAAAGAATTAGTGGCAGGATCTTCTTTATTTATTCCGGTTTACATAAAAGGTGCATTATTTGAAATTGGAGATGGACATGCTGCTCAAGGAAATGGCGAAGTTGATATAACAGCTATTGAAACATCACTAATTGGTAATTTGCAATTTATTGTTCATAAAGGTAAAAGTATTCGTTGGCCAAGAGCTGAAACAGTAACACATTTAATTACTATGGGTTGCGACAGGGACTTAAATGCCGCTACTCGCATAGCTATTCGTGAAATGATTCAATATTTGATGGAGGAAAAAAAATTATCGAAATCGGATGCTTATATGCTTTGCAGTATTGCAGTAGATGTAAACATTACTCAGTTAGTTGATGGCAATGTTGGTGTGCACGCCATGCTTCCAAAAAATATTTTTGTAAAGCATTGATTTATCAAAACTTTGAATCTGTTGATTTATTTTTTTACTCATACATTTTTTTATTGTTTTCAGCAAAATATTTGTCCAATGCTTTTTTGCCAAATTGTTTAAATACTACTGGCGTTACAATCATATCTAGCAAAGTAGAACTGATTAACCCACCCAGTATAACAGTTGCTACTGGGTATAAAATTTCTTTACCAGGTGCAGATGCATCTAATGTAAGTGGAATCAATGCCAAAGCAGCAACCAATGCGGTCATCAATACAGGCACCAATCTTTCTAATGAGCCACGGATTATCATTTTATCACCGAAGGTTTCGCCTTCATGTTGTACCAAATGAATATAGTGGCTAATCATCATAATACCGTTGCGGCTGGCAATTCCTGTAAGGGTGATGAAGCCAACCAACGTAGCGATGGAGAAAGTGCCGCCAGTTAACAAAAGTGCTATCACACTACCAATTAATGCCAGTGGAATATTGAGCATGATTTGTAATACAATTCTGGAAGATTTAAAGTGACTGAATAATACTAAGAAGATACCGAAGAAAGAAAAAATACTTAAAATACCAATAAGTTTTGAAGCAGATTGCTGGCTCTCAAATTGGCCTCCCCATTGTAAAAAATATCCCTGAGGTAGTTTTAAATTAGCATTTACTTTTTGTTGCATTTCTTTAACTGTAGTTCCCAAATC
>JAYVRC010000353.1:0-5432 GCA_043776615.1 Sphingobacteriia bacterium | reverse complement strand
AATGGTTGGTCAGCGTAAGCGTTTATTAACCTATATGCAAAAGCATAACCTTACTGGTTACCGCGCATTAATTGAAAAATTAGGTCTGAGAAAATAATCATTCTCAAATGTTTATAAAACCATTCCCAACTCACATCCTTTTGTAGTTGGGAATGGTTGTTTTTTCACACCTTCAAACAACAAATCATGTTAACACAACCTATAAGTGTAAGCTTCGACCTAGGCGGAAATCGTCAGGTAACTTTGGGCACAGGTAAATTAGCTCGTCAAGCCGACGGGGCAGTTACTGTTCAACAAGGCAATTGCGTAATAATGGCTACAGTTGTAGCTAATAAAGACCCTAAAGAGGGTCAAGATTTTTTCCCATTAAGTGTAGACTATCAAGAAAAATTTGCTTCCGCTGGTCGTATTCCAGGCTCATTCTTCAAAAGAGAAGCCCGTTTAAACGATTATGAAATACTAACTAGTCGCTTAATCGATCGTGCACTACGTCCACTTTTTCCTGAAGATTATTTATGTGATGTTCAAGTATTAATTAGTCTCATTTCGAGTGATGCTGAAGTAATGCCAGATTCTTTGGCTTGTTTGGCAGCTTCTGCAGCTTTAGCTGTTTCAGATATCCCAATTAAAGAAATTATAAGTGAAGTACGTGTTGCTCGTTTGAATGGAGAATTCATTGTAAATCCCACTAGAGCTCAATTAGCTGCATCAGATTTAGAATTCCTAATTGCAGCAACTGAAAAGAACTTGATGATGGTGGAAGGTGAGTCGAAAGAGTGTTCTGAGGCTGATTTAATTAAAGCTTTACAAATTGCTCATGATGCTATTCGTATTCAAATTAAAGCTCAAGCTGAATTAAGAGATAAAAAAGGAGTGACTACTAAAAGAGAGTATAAAAAACCACCTCAAGACGAAGCTATTAAAGATAAAGTATACGCATACGCTAAAGATAAAGTCTACCAAATTTCAAGAAAGGGATCTGCAAAAAATGAAAGAACTGAAGCATATAGCGCTTTAAAAGAAGAGTTGATTGCTAGTTTTGGAGCAGAAATTACAGATGGCGACAAGAAATTGGTGAAAAAATACTATGAAGACCTTAAATGGGAAGTTGTAAGAAATATGATGATAGAAGATAGAGTTCGTTTGGATGGTCGTAAATTAGATGAGGTTCGTCCATTAGCAATGGAAACAGAACCTTTACCAACTCCACATGGTTCAGCTTTGTTCACAAGAGGTGAAACTCAATCACTTACAACGGTTACTTTCGGAACTAAATTAGATGAATTGTTGGCAGAATCTGCTGCAAAATCTGAATATACTAAATTCATACTTCACTACAACTTTCCTCCTTTTTCTACCGGAGAAGTTAAAATGATGCGTGGCGTTGGTAGAAGAGAAGTTGGTCACGGAAATCTAGCTATGCGTTCTTTAAAACAAATGATGCCAGGAAGTGAATATGCCTATACAATTCGTATTGTTAGCGATATTTTAGAGAGCAATGGTTCTTCATCAATGGCAACAGTTTGTGCAGGTTCATTGGCATTAATGGATGCTGGTGTTCCATTTAAAAAACACGTAAGTGGAGTTGCAATGGGATTAGTAACTCGCGAAGATGGTAAGTATGCCATCTTAACAGATATATTAGGTGATGAGGATCATCTAGGAGATATGGACTTTAAAGTGACTGGTACCAAAGATGGTATCTGCGGTGTTCAGATGGATATTAAAGTTGATGGTCTCAGCATGGAAGTAATGATGGAAGCATTAGAGCAGGCAAGAAAAGGTCGGTTACATATACTCGATGCAATGTATGAATGTATGCCAGCTCATCGCCCAGAAGTGAAGCCACATGCTCCACGTATGGTTAAATTAATTATTGATAAGGAATTTATTGGAGCGGTAATCGGACCAGGTGGTAAAGTAATTCAAGAAATTCAACGCGAAACTGGAGCTACTGTTAATATTGAAGAAGTAGGTAATACTGGAGAAGTAAGTATATTCTCTGCATCTAAAGAAAGCCTAGACAAAGCAGTGAATTGGGTGAAAGGTATTACTGCTATTCCTGAAATAGGAGATGTTTATGAAGGTCCAGTTAAAGGCGTTAAAGAATTTGGCGCTTTTATCGAATTTATGCCAGGTAAACAAGGATTATTGCATATCAGTGAAATTAGCTGGAGCCGTTTAGAATCGATGGATGGATTGTTTAAAGATGGTGATTTGGTTAAAGTAAAATTAGTTGGGTTAGATCCTAAAACAGGTAAATTTAAACTAAGCCGTAAAGCTTTAATGCCACGCCCTGAAAGCAATAGTAAACCTCAAGAATAAAGTTAATAGTATTTATATATATACAAATGCCTGCTTACATAATTGTAGTAGGCATTTGTATTTTCAGTTAATGATGTAACATTTTAGTGAATTGATGTAATAAATTTTTTGAATAAGGGCATATTTTTATAGTTGATGTGAAAAGTACCATCTAAATTAATGTTTATGAAAAATGTATTCTTTATCCTTTGTATCTCCATATTGTTTATTGCCTGCGAGCGGAATGCAATAACAGGTCGTAACCAATTAAACCTTGTTTCGGAAAGCGATCTTCAAACAATGGCACTAGTTCAGTATAAAACCTTTCTTGATAATAATAAAGTAGTTGCAAGTGCAAACACCGATGCCGAAATGGTTAGAAGAGTTGGTCAGAGGATAGCAACTTCAGTAAAACAATATTATAAAAATAAAGGGTTGCCTAATGCACTTAATAAATACAAATGGGAGTTTAACCTTGTAGATAGTAAAGAAGTAAATGCTTGGTGTATGCCTGGAGGTAAAGTGGTTGTATATACAGGTCTTTTGGGGGTTACACAGAATGAAACTGCTTTAGCTATTGTATTAGGACACGAAATTACACATGCAGTAGTTGGTCATGGAAGTGAAAGAATGAGTCAGGAGATGGCTGCACAAGGATTAGGTGCTATCGGTGGAATTGCAATTGGTGCTAATTCTAAAGCTGCTAATATTTTTAATAGTGTGTATGGTATAGGTGCCCAATATGGTGTGCTACTTCCAAATTCACGAAAACAGGAACTAGAAGCCGATCGTTATGGGCTGATATTTGCAGCTTCTGCTGGGTATAATCCACAGGCGGCTATAGAATTCTGGACAAGAATGGCTAATCTTGGAAACAATCAAAAGCCTCCTGCATTTTTGAGCTCACATCCAAGCGATGAAGAACGTATACAGAAAATCAGGGAAATTATGCCAGAAGCATTGCAATATTATAATGTAAAATAAAATAGTTAATTCTTAAAACTTATTAGGGTTACTATCATTTTTAAAATTGCCAGATTACTTTCTCAAAAAGAAGGCTTAACATTTCATCAGATTGTCCTGCAACTTTAATATTTTCTGAAATATTTACTGGTTGAAGATTATCGGTGTCGCATTCATCCGTAATTACACGTAAAGCTGCGCAAGCTAACCCAATATGATTGGCTACAATAACTTCAGGAACCGAACTCATACCAACCATATCTACTCCCATGGAATGTAACCATCAATAGAATGAAGTATATTAATTTGTTTAAGAAGTGCACCCAAACCTTTACCTAAAACGATCCTAATTTAAATATCATCAAACCATTTGTTTTTTAAAAAAGCAACAGATTCTTTTATTTTACTTTACTTAATAGGTTTTCTATAATAAAAAGGATATTTACATGTTAGATAAACTGACAAATTTAGAAAAGGCTAAATTAAATAATCTTGATGGCCTAATTATTCGTATTTAGTATATTCAACGTAAGTATTTTATGACAATTACTCAACTACGTTTTTCTATATTTTTTTTCGCTTTTCTCTCTTTTATAACTGCTTATGGTCAAAAGCCTTATGTTAAAGGGGATATTGTTGAAAACTTTGCAATTGTAAAAATGATTAATCAGAAAGGCAACAAATCCCAAAACTTTAAAGAGATTCAAAAAGAACTTACTATACTAGATTTTTTTGGCACTTGGTGTTCACCCTGTGTAAAAGCATTACCTCACCTGAACAAATTAAATGATCAATTTTCTGACCGGATTGCTGTGGTTTTAATATCAACCGAAGAAGAAAAGAATCTGTTGTCGTTTATAAAAGCTAGAAGCGCATTTGTTTTACCAGTAATTGCTGATATAGACAGTAAAATCAGTAATTTATTTATGCCTCCATCTTATCCATATACAGTTATAATCGGTAAAGATGGAAAAATTATTGACTTTACAGAGGCACTTGGTTTAACCCCCGAAAAAATTAATGAGTGTTTAAATAATCAAGTAAAAGATCCTGTGATAAAGAATGACACAGTTTCTATTGTGCCAATTCCTACTAAAGAAATAAAAAATACGGATACCAATATTATATTTTCGCCTCAAATTATAGGTTCATCAACAATTTTAGAAAATGCAATAGTTAAGCTTTCTAAAGATTATATCTACGCAGCTAAAACAGGAGCAGATCTTAAGATATTAAATGATCAACTTAATGCAATTAAATATGAGGACCTCACAAAAGAGCTTGGTGATGATGCTTTAAAAAAAGCTTTCTGGATCAATATTTATAATGGATTTATACAAGCTAGTTTAAAAAACAATGCTGAACAATACAAAAGTCGTGGTTCATTTTTTGGGAAAAAACAGATCCGTTTAGCTGGATTGTTATTGAGCCTCGATGAAATTGAACATGGAATACTTCGTAGGTCAAAAATCAAATGGAGTCTAGGTTATTTAAATAAGTTTTTCCCAGGAAAGATGGAAAAAGGATTAAGAGTAGCTAAATTAGATTACCGTATTCATTTCGCTTTGAATTGTGGTGCTAAAAGTTGTCCGCCTATTGCTTTTTATAACCCTAGTACTTTAAATACTCAACTAGATATTGCATTACTTGCTTACTTAAAAGGGGAGTCGGAATATAATGCGCAGGATAATAAAGTAATGCTACCCGCTATTCTGGGATGGTTTCGTGCCGATTTCGGAGGGAAAAAGAATATGCTTAAAATTCTTAAAGAGATTAAATTTATTCCTGCTGACTCATCACCCAATATTCAGTTTAAGAAATATGATTGGGAGCTTTATTTAGGTAATTACAAAAATTAAAAAATCATTAGTACAACTCAGCAGCTGAGGAGGGGTAGTAACATAATAAATTATGAAAGAAGCATTAATCATTTTTGTAAAAAACCCCGAACCCGGAAAAGTAAAAACCAGGATAGCGCAAACTATGGGCAATGAAAAAGCGGTAAGTATTTATAAAGAGTTATTAGAACATACAAAAATTGTATCGAAGCAATTGCATTGTGATAACTACATTTTTTATGGAGATGTGATCAATTTAAATGATTTATGGGATAACGATACTTATTTCAAAGAAGCACAGAATGGTAATGATCTTGGAGAACGAAT
>JAYVRC010000352.1:0-5467 GCA_043776615.1 Sphingobacteriia bacterium | reverse complement strand
TTAGCTATTTCAGAAATTGGTCTGCCAGTAAAAACTCCAGTGGTATAGTCGAAAAATAAACCTTCTGGTAATAATTCAGGTATTACTGTGTATCCAGTCGTTTGCACTTTACGTATTTTATTGTTTAAGCAGTCTGCTACATAAAGATTGCCGAAACTATCTACTGCTAATCCATTGGGGAAATAAAAACCAGCAACCAACCCATTTGCATTATCGTGCGAACCTGGAGCACCAGTTCCGGCAAGGGTAGATACAGCTCCGTTGGGTGTAATTTTACGGATACGTTGATTCATAATATCTCCCACAAAAACAAATCCAGCCTGATTAACTGTGATACTTCTTGGATTATTAAAACTAGCAAGTGTTCCTATTTCATTATCTGCGGATCCGGCCAAACCATTTCCAGCAAGTGTTGATACAGATCCCTTTGGTGTAATTTTTCTGATTACATGATTCAATTGATCGGCCACATAAAGGTTGCCTTCCAAATCTATTGCTACTCCGTTGGGTTGATTAAATTCTGCCAGTTGTCCGGAAACATCATTTCGAAGTCCGGGAGAACCATTTCCAGCAAAACTAGTTACCAAACCTGAAGTAGTAATTTTTCGGATGCGTTGATTTCCTTCATCTACAACAAAAATATTTCCTGTTTCATCCACAGTAAGATCAACAGGAAATGTGAAAGAAGCCATTATCCCTTTTCCATTTTTATATCCTGGCAAACCATTGCCAGCAAATGTGCTCACAGAGCCTGAAAATGAGATTTTTCTGATTACATGATTAAATACATCAGCAACATAAATATTTCCGGATTTGTCAACTGCTATTCCTGATGGATGATTAAATGAGGCTGCTAATCCATTATTGCTGTTTACATAACCTTGTTTACCGTTTCCAGCAATGGTAGTAACTAATCCTTCGGAACTGATTTTTCGGATACAATGATTCATTGCATCACTTACAAATAAATTACCAACTTTATCAACAGCAATTTTTGTGGGTTGATTAAATCTTGCTTTGGTACTATGTCCATCCATATATCCTGGCAAATCACTACCTGCAATGGTAGTGGTACTTCCATAAATGGTTGGAGGAATTTCGCCCCCCTTGTTTATAGGAAAAAGCGGTTCAAAAACACTGTCTTTGACAAATATTTTATAAGAACCATAATTGATATGGGGTGCTTGTCCGAAAGCAGCATGAGTATTAATCAATAGAAAAATACTAAGCAAAAAAATATTTTTTAAATGACGCTCATAATACATAGTGATATTCAATTAATTTATTTTATACTACCTGTGTATTTTCAGTAACTTTTGATAAGATGATCTCAAATACTGTTCTCTTCTCGTCTTCATTTCTAACTACTCGAATATTTGCATTCATCAGCCTCGAAAAAGTTTTACAAATCAGCAGTCCCAGCCCTGTTCCTTTTTCTTTAGCTGTTCCGGGTGTGCTTTGAGTTGATATAAGTCTTGAATCATTAAATTGTTCCATTTTTTCTATTGTCATGCCTATACCAGAATCGCTAACAGATATTACAACTTCATTTTTTATAAAGCTAACGCCCATAATTATTTGTCCACCATTCTCAGTATATTTTATTGCATTACTCACTATATTTCTTAAAACGAGGTCGAGCATATTGGCATCAGCTATCACCATCGTTGTTGCAGGCGTATATGAAATAGTAATTTTTTTTGCGTTTGCACGCTCAGAAAAAGCATCAACAATATTGGCCATTAACCATCCTGCATCCACTTTTTCGATTACTGGTTTAAATCCTTGCATCTGGCTTGCCGACCAATTAAGAAGGTTATTCATTAAAGAGGAAGTGTGGTACAATGTGTGGTTGATCTGATCCAAATACTGACCAAGTTTTTCAGTACTAATATTGCCTTCTCTGATTAATTCGGTAAATGAAATCAATGTATTTAAAGGAGAACGCATATCATGACTTACAACGCCAAGAATTGTATCTTTTACCATACCCATTTGTTCTAGTTCGGCATGTTGGAATGAAATCAGGTTATTTAATTTTTTTGTTTTGAGCTGACTGTAATAGGTTACCGTGGCAAAAAAGGCAAAAATAATGATACCAGTTGCAAGTGCAAGATTCCATTTACGATTATTACTTATTTCAGATTGCTGTCTATTGATCTGTTTGTCTTTTACCGCTGCGGCTAATTCGGCCTTAAGATGGTTTTGTTGTAAAATGGCTGCTTGTGCTTTTCGGTCTCGTTCAAGTTCATTCTGTTTGTTCTTAATTCGCAACTCTAGAATTTGCTTTTCTGTTTCAGCAATTTCTAGTTGTTGTTTTTCAAACATTTTTTTCTGCTGTTCGTTGCGAGAAATTTCCAGTTGTTGTTGATTGGAAAGCAATAATAATTGCTGAAGCTGGAATTTAGTGAGGGTATTTTCAGAAAGTGATGAAGATTTATGATTTACAGTATCTTTCTTAGTCAACTGACCTAAAGCATGAAAAGAAAAAATAAAGAAAAGAACACATCCAAAAGAAATTCTGCACATAAAAAATATCCTATAAAATGATCGAATTTGAATTGAATAGACATCTTTGCTTTTCCATTATTTTTAAATCATTGTCAGTTAGAAAAATAGTAGATTTTTTTGAAACTTGTAAACATATCGCTATGGTTTGCAACTAATCAAAATTATGCATCTTAGTTCAAAAAAAATAAGATTTTTTTATTTGTAGGAGCGTCTTTTTACTCTTCTCCTATTAAAACTATTTTTCCAATTTTAACTGCTGTATCACCAATTAACAAAGTATCTCCTTTAATAATGAAATGGCGATATTGGTCTGTTCCAATATACGCTATAACTGAACCTCCTTTAACATGGTGAGTTATATTTGGAGCTTGTTTCTTTTGATTTACCGTTCTAATTTAAAGTCTTTATTTGTTATTGGTCGAATTGCAGCATTGGCTACTTTCCAACCAGTTCTATACATCCAATCGGTCATCTTTTTTAATTTAGGATAATTGATATTTTCGGCATTATCTTGTGGAGTATGATAATCAGGATGTAAAAGGGTTGTATACATAATGGATGGTATACCCAATCTTGCATATGGAAGATGGTCGCTTCTAAAATACCATCCCTCAATATGTTTTACATCGTCCCATAAAGTATCGAGTTTAAAATTGGGTCCTTCCTTATTTGCAGCTAAAGTCATATTTACCAAATCAAGTGAATTTTGATGCGGTGGCTTAACACCTAAAACAGTTGCACTGTCAATATTATTTCTGCCAATCATATCACCATTTAAAACAGCAACAATACTTTTTAAAGGTATTGTAGGGTGTGCCGAATAATACCTAGATCCTAGCAAACCCCTTTCCTCTGCACCATGAATTACAAATATTACAGATCTTTTAGGTGGGTTTTTTATAAACGCTCTCGCATTTGCAAGCATAGCCACATCAACACTTGCATTATCATCGGCCCCATAATAAATAGTATCATTTTTTATGGGGTTTCTAATACCATGTGCATCAGTATGACCACTATATAACAGATATTCAGATTTTAATTTAGCATCTGTTCCAGTGAGCATTCCTATAATATTTACTGATGGATATGAATATTTTGAAACGATGAGGTTTATTTTCATTGTTCCTGTATTTCCTTGTAATTCTTTTTTAGCACCAGAATGCAACCATAGAACCGGGACTTTAGTAGTTACATTCTGATTGGGTCCGCCCTCAATATCGTAATTACCTCTAATAAAATTTTCTGAAGCATCATCCCATGCCTTTTCAGCAACTTCATCTGCAATAAAAATAATTGCTAATGCCCCTTTTCTCAAAAGAGATTGACCATACTTTGCAAAAATATTTCTGCTATATCTCCAAGTAGGCAATGAAACATCCAAATTAATTCCTTTTGAATTTGCTTCAATTGCCACTACTTTTCCTTTTACATCGATTGCATTGGTATCGATATCTACTGCATTGCCTAAATAAGCAACAGGTGCATTCAAATTAATATTTGCCATCTGTGCAATTGCAACATCTTTCCATAATTCTAAGGGAGTATTATTTATTTGAATACTTGAATTGTCTGCAATATGATTGCGTATTAATGTAAAATATTGAAAATAAGTACCATCATCTCCAGCTGGCTTTAATCCGATAGACCTAAATTTTTCACCCAACCACATTGAAGCTTTAAGTTCATCTAAAGTTCCCGCAGAGCGCCCTTTGAAATGCGCATCAGCTAAAGCATATAAATCAGTTTTTAAATCCTCCACTCGAATTAAATTCAAACCCGGAGGACTAGATAATTGAGCGAACAATGAATATGTATTCGCTAATACCAAACATAAAAAAACATACTTTTTCATTTTATACTTTTTTTAAGATTGAAACTATTTTATATTGGTTGTTCTCTACACAGTAATTTCATTTACTTTCTAAATGGACAAAATCTAAATTACAGGAGTTCGGTTGAAAAACAATAGTTGATGGATAAAATTTTAAAACCGAATACTTGAAATATCGGGACAAGTATTGCAAGACCAATTATTTAGGTTGTACAGAAGTGGATACTTCTTAATCTTGAACAAGATACATCAACCTCCTACCCAACCTGCAATCATGGAATCGAATATTTCTGATGATAGAATTTTTATTTAAACTCTTAAAATAAAGAAATTAAAGTTACCTAAAATTTACTGGCTTTAAGAAAGTTAGGAATTGAATTACTCATTTTGGTTTATCCACTAAAGTTTCAATCAGCTAAAGCCATAGTTATGTGAACTAGAATTTTGAACAAAACTCATCTGGAGACAAAACAGGTATTTCGCTTCCTTTAAAATCTTTAATATTACGAGTTATAATACAATCAATTTTTTCAATTCTAGTTGCACAATAAATTTGGATGGAATTCTCAAAATCTTTTTGTTTCGATCTTAAGCCTTTTTCAAGAACTACAGTATCTACTGGAATTATGGCAACATATTCAATTAAGCTTAGTAGAATATCCCTAAGTGTTTTATCAGCTACAAATTTTTTTAACAAATAGTAAGTTGTTGCTATTGAATGTGAAGATGTATATAATTTAATTCTTTTATTCTCTGCGTTACTGAATATCTCAATTGCATATTTACTGAATGGTTTTCGATCAGCAATAAGATCAACTACAATATTGGTATCAATAAATACTTTTCTCATAAATGCTTTTTCTCAAGATAAGATTGAAGTTCTTTCTTTTCGTCAAAGCCCTTGGGCAATTTAACTGATCCCACTAGTTTCTTCAATTTTGGAGAAACTTTCTGATTGCTATTTTCTTGTGTTATTGTATCAAGATATTGTTCAATTAATTCAGAAAGACTTCGTCCAGAATTTTTAGCATACGACTTTGCCCTTTCAATAACATCTTTCTCAACACTTAATGTGAGTTTTGTTGTCATAATACGTGTAATTTGTTCAAATATACGTACGAT
>JAYVRC010000351.1:0-5535 GCA_043776615.1 Sphingobacteriia bacterium | reverse complement strand
ACAGTCTGATTGCAACTACCAATTTATTCGTATTTTGTTGTTTAATTTATAACCCTATGTTTGATGCAATCATTAATTATTTTGAACATATTCCTAGTTTGCACAGAGCTATAATACTTGCTGGGGGCATTACTTTTTTTTGGATGATTGAGGGCTTTATCCCATTATTTGGCTTTGCCTATAATAAATGGAAACACGCTTCCATCAACGTTTTTTTCACCCTCACTACCATAATAATCAATTTTTCATTTGCCCTAATAATGGTTAAAACCAGCGACTGGGCAATTGAACATCATTTCGGTATTTTACAAATAACAAAGCTGCCTACCTGGGTAACGATTATTGGTGGATTGATGCTGCTCGATTTAGTAGGTGCCTACTTTATTCATTTTATTGAGCATAAAGTAAAATGGATGTGGAAATTTCATATGGTGCACCACGCAGATACTTGTGTAGATACTACTACTGCCAACCGTCACCATCCAGGCGAAAGCGTCTTCCGTGCGGTATTTACCATTTTAGGTGTTGCCATCTGTGGGGCTCCAATGTGGTTGGTGATGTTGTACCAAAGTATGAGTGCAATACTTTCTCAATTTAATCACGCTAATATGAAAATCCCATTAGCAATTGATAATGCCATCAGCTGGTTCATTGTTTCTCCCAATATGCACAAAGTGCATCATCATTTTACTCGCCCACAAACCGATAGTAATTACGGAAATATTTTTTCTATCTGGGATAGATTGTTTGGAACATTTAATTATACGCCAATTGATCAGATTCGTTATGGGCTTGATGTGCTCAACGATAGTACTTCCGAAAGCCTAGCCTATCAACTAAAAATTCCTTTTGATGGTTCTGTAAAAACTGATCGTTAATGCTTTGATCGTAACTTGCAGCTATGAATACCATTGCAATGATTCCTGCACGATATGCTGCCACTCGTTTTCCTGCAAAGCTAATGCAGCTGCTCGGTAACAAAACTGTTATACGCCATACTTACGATAATACCCTTGCGACAGGTTTATTTAATGAGGTATTTGTAGTAACAGATAGTGAAATTATTTTTAACGAAATAACCTCTCATGGCGGAAAAGCTATCATGAGTAAAAAAAATCATGAAAGTGGAAGCGATCGAATTGCAGAAGCTGCAGCCAATCTTAATGTTGACATCATTGTAAATGTACAAGGTGATGAGCCATTCGTTCAAAAAGACCCACTCGAAAAATTACTTGCAACTTTTAATGGTACTAATGTTCAAGTTGCTTCTTTAATGCAAATATTAAATGATCCTATTTTAATTGAAGATCCTAATTATGTAAAAGTAGCAGTTGATAAAAATATGAATGCGCTTTTCTTTTCAAGAAGTGTTGTTCCTTATCCGAGAGATAAAACAATAGCAATAACTTATTACGAACATATAGGCGTTTATGCTTTTCGCAAACAAGCTCTTTTAAATTTTACTTCCTGGCCAATGACTCCTTTAGAAGCTGCAGAAAAAGTTGAATGTTTGCGATACTTAGAATATGGTGTGCCAATAAAAATGGTGACTACAAAATACATGGGTGTTGAAATAGATACTCCCGAAGATTTAATTAAGGCCGCAAAATTATTACAACAAAAAGTTAGTCATTAAAAAACATACGCTATAATTTTTCAAATAGCATTCTTAGTTTTTCTCTTGTCATAATTGTTTCCCAATCTTTGCCCAAAGCATTCTCCCACAAAGGTTTCATACCCATTGATACATTGATCATTTTATCGAATTGGTCGTCGCTTAATCCCTTGCAAATTCCTTGAGGAATTTCAATTTTATTTTTCTCCACCATATATTTAAACTCCTTCACTCCTGCTGGATAGTATTCTTCTAAATGATTCATTACAATACAATTACCTATACCATGTTTTGTTCCTAATAAATAACTCAACCCATAACTTACCGCATGTGCAACACCTACTTGTGAATAGGCAATACTCATGCCTCCAGCATAAGATGCCATCATCAACTGATCGTCACATTCATCGTCCCAGCTGTTTTTTTCTACAAATACTTTTTGACAAAGCTGTAATGCCTTTTCGCCATAACTTTTACTAAACTCATTTAAATAAGTGCCTTCCAGACTTTCTATGCAATGTATATAGCAATCCATTCCAGTATAAAAACGCTGATTGGATGGTGCATCTTTCGTTAACACTGGATCCAAAACAATTTGATCAAAAGGAGTAAAATCGCTATTCATTCCAAGTTTACGAGTAGGGCCGGTTAATACCGTTGTTCTACTTACTTCAGCTCCAGTACCACTCAATGTAGGTATTCCAGCTTTATAAACGCCAGCCTCCTGCACCAAATCCCAACCTTGATAATCTGCAGAAGATCCTGGGTTAGTCATCATCAAAGCAACGGCTTTTGCTAAATCCATGGTTGATCCGCCTCCAATTCCTATAACCCCGCTAATTGTTCCAAATTCTTCTTTCAACAATTTTGCCAAATCATCTACCTGAGTGGTTTTTGGCTCATAGGTTACATCCGCAAAAATCACTTTGTCTTTGCCGCGTAATGGTATCCGAGAAACCAATGATTTACCATCAAAATAATGATCTACTAAAAAAATCATTGGTGCTGCTCCCTTTCTTTGTGGAGCTAAAATATCATCCACCTGATTAAAACTTCCGCGGCCATATACCACATAGTTCACCATTTTAAAATTTCTAAAACTCATATTTTCATTTTTAGGAAGATCTAAAGATCAATTTTTTTTCCATATAGATTTCATAGGCCAAAACCAAACATTTTCAAATATAGATTCGTTTCCATCACTAAAAAATTCAATTCCGGTATCTCTTTCATCAGGAAAAATTAGCGATGTAAAAACCAGCTCTCCATTGTTCGCAAAAACTTCTACAATACTTTTATCAACAAAAATGTGCAATTGCACCAAATCATTTTTTGTTTTTAAATAGGCGTTTTTAATATTAAAATAATGATACTGCGAACTAAAACCAGATGGCATATTGGTTCTATCTATATACAACTGTTCTATACTCGCATCGTACTTAATCATAAAATAATTATTTCCTCCTACTGCAATTTTTACACCACTTACACTGGTTGTTCCTGGGCGAATAGATAATTCCATCTCATAACATTGTCCCTTAAAAGGAGTAATATAATTAGATGTTACTTTAACTGGCTCTTTTAATACTTCTGCTGTAGATCGCATACTGCGCAAGGCTTTTATTGGTTCTTGAACTAGTATCCACTCTTTACCCATTTTTTTAACTGCTAACTTTCTTGGAATCGACATTGCTCCGCGCCATGGACTTGTTGGAACATCATTAGCATAATTCCAGTTACTTACCCAACCAACTGTTGTTGGTATTTTATCTGGTGTTGTTTTATATGAAATGGCAGCATAATAATCGGTACCATAATCGGGCCTCATTATTTTATTATACGGATTTTCATTAAAAAATTTTGACCCGTTGAATTCTCCTACAAAATATTGCATACTAGAATTTTGTGAAACCAACAGAACCCACTTTTTTTTGTTGGGCTCTCCTACAATGGGTACTTGAATTAAATCTGGACATTCCCAAACACCCGATGTATCTGATTCTGGACCAAAGTCTCCTTCAAAATTCCATTGCTTTAAACTGAATGAACTATAAAATGAAACCATTCTTTCATTTGGCATAGCTACAGACATGATCCACCTTTTTGTTGGCTCGTGCCAAAAAACATTTGGATCTCTAAAATCTTTCATTTTAATATCTAGAACAGGATTAGCAGAATACTTGCTCCAAGATTTTCCGTTATCTAAACTATACGCTAGGTTTTGATGCTGTGCTTGTAAAATACTATCCTGACCAGAATAAATAGCCACTAAAGGGGCGTCTTCTTTTTTGGGTCCCAGGGCTGATCTGTTTTTAGTATCTGCAACAACAGATCCTGAAAAAATCATTATTCCGTTTTCTTCTCTTAATGCAACTGGTAACTGTTTCCACTTAACCAGGTCTTTGCTTACAGAATGTCCCCAACTCATATGTCCCCAATTATTTCCAAAAGGATTGTATTGATAAAAGAGATGGTATTCTCCATTTGCATAAATCAACCCATTGGGGTCATTTATCCAATTTTTTTGTGCAGAAAAATGAAATTGAGGTCGAAATTTTTCTTGATAAAATTTGGATTGTGCGTGTACAATTAATGTAAAGCAAATACAAAGCAGAAAAAATAATTTTCTCATATGGCCTCGGGTTGATGGGTAGTTGTAAATTTAGTGAATATTGTTCCTTAACGCATCAATTCTAGTTCTTTCTGTAATCGAAACATTTCATCTCTTAATCTAGCTGCCTCTATAAAATCTAGGTCTCTCGCTGCTTTTTCCATTTCCTTCTTTGTTCTGTGAATCGCTTTTTCTACTTGCGGTATGGTCTTATATTCTATTTGTTCTTCAGCAGCATTTGCTTTAACCAATTGCTCGTCTTGCTGCATTGCATATGGATTAGAGGGATCATAGCCTTTAATATCAAGCACTGCGGTTTGTGCAAATACTTGATCCTTGCTTTTAATAATTGTAGTAGGCGTTATCTGATGTTCAATATTATATGCAATCTGTTTTTCTCTTCTTCTGCTTGTTTCATCAATCGTACGCTGCATACTTTGCGTCATCTTATCTGCATAAAAAATAACTAGTCCATTTACATTTCTAGCGGCCCTTCCTGCTGTTTGTGTTAATGATCTTTCGTTGCGCAAAAATCCCTCTTTATCTGCATCTAAAATAGCCACCAATGAAACCTCTGGTAAATCTAATCCCTCTCTTAAAAGGTTCACGCCAACCAATACATCAATTACCCCCAAGCGTAGGTCTCTCAATATCTCTACCCTTTCTAATGTATCAACATCGCTATGTATGTATTTAGATTTGATATTGATTCTACCCAAGTATTTATCCATCTCCTCGGCCATCCTTTTAGTTAATGTAGTAACCAACACCCTGTCTCCCTGTTTTACTCGTTGGTCTATTGCTTCCAATAAATCATCAATCTGATTTACACTTGGCCTTATTTCTATTGGTGGATCTAAAAGTCCAGTTGGTCTTACAACCTGTTCAACTACAACTCCCCCTGTTTTTTCTAATTCGTATTCACCAGGTGTAGCGCTTACAAAAATGGTTTGACCAGTTAAGCTTTCAAATTCATTAAAATTTAAGGGTCTATTATCCATTGCGCTTGGTAAGCGAAATCCATAATCTACCAAAACCAGTTTTCTACTTCTATCTCCTCCATACATGCCAGCAACTTGCGGAATCGTTTGGTGGCTTTCATCGATGATGCAAATAAAATCTTTGGGGAAATAATCCAATAAACAAAAGGGGCGAGTTCCTGGTTTTCTTCTATCAAAAAATCGAGAATAGTTTTCTATTCCACTACAATAGCCCAATTCTCTAATCATTTCTAAATCATATTCTACTCTTTCTTTTAATCTGGCTGCTTCAATTGCTTTTCCTGATGCTTTAAAATATTCCACTTGTT
>JAYVRC010000350.1:0-5571 GCA_043776615.1 Sphingobacteriia bacterium | reverse complement strand
TGCTTATTACTATCTGGTATAAATATACGTTGAGCAGATGGTAAGCTTATGTCTTTAAACTCCGACATATCTTCTACTTCTACAGAATTATTAAAATTAATTACAGTTCCTGTAATTTTTACAATATTAGATTGTTGAGAAAATAAATAACTGTTGATAGATAAAATAATAATAATTAAGAGATTACTTTTCATAGATTAAGTATTGTAATAAAATGCAAATAAATAAGTTTGCTGTTATTTATTTGCATTTTAATAACGTAATTAAAGTAAAAAACAAGACTTATATTCTATTGTCTTATCAGTGTCACAAATTCTGGGATAACAACCTCGATCTAAATTACAATCACTATGCGTAACGCATGAGGATGTGCAACCAGCCTCTTCTTCTAAACCTCCTACAATTTTTTTTGCTTGGGCTCTGCTTAGCATTGTACCCAAGTTAGCAAATTTTTGATTCATTTTATTTGTTTTTAATAATGATTAATACCACAAGCGTGGCTGTTATTTTTTTACTGCTCGCCCAGCCATTTGTTCGTCAACAAATGAAGTACCGCTGGGCTATTCCTTATGGGTACTAAGCATAAAGAAATATTTTGATTACAGCTTAGGAATACTCCGAAGTCATAAAATATTGTAAATCTGTTAATTTGTATTCATTAGGTAGCTGATATCCATCTATAAAAAAGGTAGGAGTAAATTGTATTTTTGTTTTTTCGCACCACTCCTTCATTATACTTATTTTTTCAGCTTGCTTATCAAGCTCACCATTCATGGGATATTTGCTTGCAAACGTTTCATAGTTTTTATCTTTTGCTAAGTACCAATCATCTAATGATTGAGTGGTAAGTACTTCACTCTTTGTATCATCAATGGCTAGTAAATGCTTTACAACAGCAATTCTTTTTTCATCAGATGCAGTAAACAATATTCGGGCATTAATGTCAATATTATGTTGAACTAATTTTTCTAGTTCTGGGTGTGCAGCAGCGCAAGGTCCGCAATAAGGATTGCATACTTTCACAATTGTATGTTTTGCATAGGGGTTACCTATTAATATGCCAATATTATCTGGAGGATTATCTGTAATGGATTTTTGTTTCTGTATCAAAGACCAAAACACTTCATCGTTATACTTTAAGCGCAAATAACTTCTCTTATCATATTTTGCTGATTGTAGCTTTTTCAAGACTGGCTTTAGCATAAACCAGCTTAAAATAGGTATAGAGATACATAAGAACGAGAAAAATAAGTTATCGATAACTAAAACAGGTAAATCAAGAATTGTTACTCCCCCATTTACTATTACCAGCAATGCTTCTAAAAATAATACAGCTTGTACCATTAAACATAGCGTACACCATTGTTTAGCTACTTGCCATTGGTAATAAATAGAGAAGAAAATATAGGGTAAAGCAAGTAAAGACAAAAAACTCAATATAGGCAAGGCATTGTTTATACCAGCAAAAACGGATAACAATAAGCCACCTGCAAAATAAATGAACCCTACTTCACTCCAAGAAATAATTCCTCCTAGTGAGGCTGCTTTAGTATTTAAAACTGCATTACAATTGGCTTTTTGTATGCCTGAACAAATTTGTTTTAACAAGGGATTGCCCTTATCTATATCGTACCAAAGCAATAATAGTGAAACTCCTAAACCTATTAATTTTACTGATAAATACAAGCTTGAGAATGGTGTACTAGTATTTTGAATAAATGGTAACCATATAGCCGCAATAATAGCAAACGGAATTAAAGCAAGTGCTGCTATTTTAGTATTTAAATTGTTGATGTTCTTTTTGTCTGCACTTTCACCCGATTTTTCATTGGCTTCTGCTACAATGATCATCTCAGTCCAATGTTGTAAAAAATATTCTCTACTTACTTCTTCTTCCTTTCCATGCTGGTTTATGATTACAATAATTGAATCTTGCAATTGTTTAACTACAATAAATACACCCGTTTTATAAGTTGTAATAAATGGTGTAGGAATCTCAATTAAATTTTCCTCTTTTGTTTGTAAACTTGCGTTATCTACGTTCCATTTTTTTAACGAATCACTAATTGATAAAAAACTTGGGTAATCGGGGTGTTCGTGTAAGGTTTGATCAATAGAGTCCAAACTAACTTTTACTTTCAAAGCTTTTAAAAAAGCATTTGTCACTAATACTTGATTTTCATATAAACTTTTGAATAAACCCTCGAATATCATAGCTAATATTTGATTGCATAAACTTCTATGTAAAAATCAATTCAACCAAACTTTATCGGGGGGTATTTTCTACCCCCAGCACTTTAAAAGTGAATAATTTAGACGTAAAAATGGCTGCAGGGGTAGAAAATACCCCCCCCCCCCATATATAATTATTTAACATATATATGGCTTTTTTGTACCCATTTATAACTACTATTGTATTGAATACATACTTATTCCCCAATTAGTAATATCCAATTAAAATAAAAAAATCCAATGATATCATTAATGTTATGTGATGATAAACAAGAATTTCTTGCTACTATGTTTGGGGTCTTATCACAATTCAATGAATTTTCAAATATTGTTACAACTACATCAGGTGAAGAGTGTATTCAATTAATTGAAAATGGCAACACACCAGATATTTTATTATTAGATATCAGTATGCCGAATGGCAAGAGTGGCTATGAAGTAGCTAAATACCTCAATAATAAAAATCCATCATTGAAGATAATTGCATTTAGTATGCTTACCGACGAAATTGTTGTAGCAGGAATGATTCGGTATAATGTAAAAGCGTTTATGACAAAAGATATTGCACCTCAAGAAATTTTACGAATAATTAAATTGGTTGCAGATGGTGGAGAGTATTATCCTCCACACTTTTTCTTCACACAAGAAACAATTACCCTAATTAAAAATACACCAATTGCTTGGGCAGAAAATATTACTAGTAAAGAATTACAAGCCATTAAATTAATTGCCAAAGGGCTACCGAGAAAACAAGCTGCTGCAGAAATGAAAATATCTCCCTCTGCATTTAATAAAAAAATAAGCAGGGTATTTAAAAAAACAATAACAGACTCAACGATTTGTGCAATAAACTTTTTAAAAAAAGTAGGATTGATAGATAAAGAAGAAAAATAATCAAAAGAACTTTACCTTAATAATGTATATCTATAAGTAATTCTTTTAATTATAAAGTCTCTTTCTTTTTTTTAGTTATTGCTCGAGATTTCATCTTAGCATTCTTTGCTTTGAGGTCGGTCATTAACTTTCGGAAATCACTAAGCTCTTCTATTGTCCAAGGTTTTGACTTTACTGTGAAGTCAACATTTTTTGGTTCTCTGATTAGTCCCATTTTATTTATGATTTAAAGTATTTAGAAATTAGTCGATTTGCAGCATTAGTTTCTATGAACATTCTCAATCCACGGAAATGAGTTGCCTGAAGAGATTCTTGATAGTGTTTAATTAAAGCTGTCTTTGCGTCAAAAGCAAGAAATCCTTGATAGCCCTTTTCAAGGGATACTTTACAAGCATATGCAATAAGATTTCCAGGAATGCCCAGATAAATTTTGTTTTTACCCTTATTGAATTTTGAACTTTCTATGAGGTGCATAAAAATATGATCTTGCATATTTTCAATACTTAAAAGTCCTTGAATAATTGTTGGATTATTTAAAGTGGTAAGTTTATAAACTTCTTTTGCTTTATCCTTAACTTCTTTTACCCAATTAAATTGCCAATCTGATTTTTTAATTTGGCTAGCATCTTTCAACGTCATTCTTACAACAATCGTGTCAAAAACCTCTTTTGTAGAAGTGTTTTCTATTGAGTTTGTGAGCTTGTCGATTACAAAGTCAAGAGGTTTGTTTCTTGATTTCTTCATAATCCAAATTTAAGTAAAATAATTATCAATAATAAGCATAAATTCCTTTTGGCAAAGAAATGGCATTAGTGCAATAAATTTTTTACAAAAAGTAGGGTTGATAGATAAAGAAGAAAAATAATCAAACTGTAAATAGTATTACACGTTGAGTTATCAATGCTTTATAAGCATTTTTATGCTCTTCTGTTAAAAATGAGCTGTTAATCAATTGAATAGCATCGGGCAGCCATTTTCCAAATTTTTTATAAACTCCATTTATTTGTTTGTTATTTAGTTGTAGAACGTTTGCAAAGTGGTTGAAATAAACTTTGCTAAAATGCTTCTTTTTTCCTCCAAGTAATAAAGCAGTATCATCCTTATCATTTGCTAAAATTATTTTAACATTCAAAAGGTCATAAGCAGGTGATAAGGTCCATTTTTTATCTGAAAACCACATTGAAAAATTTTTCAAGTGCATATCATTATTTCCAATGATGAAGTTAAAAACAGTTAATTCAAAAAACCTTAACTTATCTAATAAAGTATTTGCCGACAATTCACCAATGGTTTTTCCAAGCATTTCCATTGTACCCTTGTATTTGTTTTCCAGTTCAAGAATTTGCAGAAAGTCGATCATGTGATTTTTTGTTCCGTCATTATTTTGATCTATTCTTTTGGTGATATAACACAATTCGCCTGAAACTAACCGGATCATATTTACTGGCACAGTATCTATTTTTAATAATGCAGCTAACTTCATGGAAAGATGCTCATTCTCTGGCATCTGTTGGTGTTGCTTATTTTGAGGCTTCAAAATAAAATTACCTTCTAATGCATCCATAATAGTTAAGCGACCTTGATGTCCATTTTCCAATGCTGTTCTAATCCATCCCAATGAAAGTTTTGGCTGCACACCTGGAACAGTAATCGACAATTCTGCAGCACGCTTTGCCAACTGTTCCATTTCAGATAATTGATAAGGTAAAATTGGAGCATAAGTAGTTCCATAAAATGCTTTAATACATTTAGGGTGGTAATCACCTTCATGCATTGCATCCAGCTGCTTATAACAATACAAACATTTATGCATTTGCTGACTCGTTAAAAGGGTGAACACTTACAGCTCCAATTGAATTTTGGCAACACGCTAACAGAAGACCCATTCGATCATTCTTATTTATTTTCCAGCTTTCCGCTGCAATATTTAACAGCCAACCTTCTGGTATAAGTCCATCAAAAAATGGGAATAGTCTTTTGCTTCTGAACGGCTGTTTAGTTACTGGCATTTGAAAGGTGATGAATTGATGCGGGTATTGCAGCATATAATTTTCATCATAAACAAATAGATATTCTCCGTTGTCTTGCTCTGTTAAAACACCAGCAGGTTCATTGTTGTATTTAACTATTGCGCGCCTCATCTTTCTCGTTTGTTGGTATTAATACATGACCAAATAAGCTTAATACCTGATTTACTTTTAATAAGCTGAGATTTTCTTTTCCCTGCTCAATCTTTCTAATTACAGTTAGCGCAACCCCTGCTTTATCTGCAAATTCCTCTTGCGTTAAACTCAATTGTTTTCGTTTGGTTTTTACAAATTCAGATAATTTATTCATTTTATATGTATTTACATACAAATGTATCGAAAAATACTTAATTATATGTATTTACGTATAATAATATACTATTTTGCATTTTTATATGCATTTAAATATAATCTAAAA
>JAYVRC010000349.1:0-5576 GCA_043776615.1 Sphingobacteriia bacterium | reverse complement strand
TCTTGAGTATCGTAAGGTATAGTACCAACTCCTTTTAAGGCTTGGGTATAAGGAATATCTCCCCAACTATCAGTCAGGGTCCAGAAATAGTAAGCTTTCAGAATTCTAGCTACAGCTATTTGGTTTTTGTTAGAACCGAAGCTAGCTGCAGTTGGGGCAGTTGCAGGATCTGAATTATAATTAATGATATTTTGAAGATCATAGATAACACCTGAATAGAATCCATCAAAATTTAAAGTAGTTTTTGCATACCTTGATGCTTCTGTATACTGCGTTTCTGCAAAGTATTGAGCATATAAACCACTTACTGTTCTGAAACCGCCCTGATCAAAAACGCCTGAATTCAATCCATTGAGCGCATTGGTTAACAAAGCAGACGTAATTGGTGCGGTTGTAGCGTTAGGGTTATTATTGGTATCCCCATAATCCCCAAGGCTTTTGGTGCATCCGGAAGTGGTGATCAAGGCTCCGCCTAAACCAACCATTAATATATACTTATTAAAATTTGTTCTCATTATAATTAATTTTAGTATTAGAATGTAAGTTTAAGATTAAACCCAACTGAACGTGTGCCAGGGTATTGTCCGTCTTCACCCTGAATTCCTGAAATTTCAGAAGGATCAAAGTTTTTAGTTTCGCGATAAATCAATAAAGGGTTTCTGGCAATAATTGAGAAATTAGCAGAGCGAATATATTTTGAAATTCCCCAACGTGCTACAGGCAGATTCACTCCCAAGTTTACTTCTCTAAGTTTGACATAAGTTAAACTATGAATATAAGGTTCGGCAATTCTATTAAAATAGAATTGCTGATAATAAGTCTGAACATCTACATATTTATCTACAGGTGTTTTCAAGTCAACTGAACTTACACCTTTCACATGCACTCCACCACCAGCGCTTACATCATCGCGAACATTTTTGCCTTTATCATTTATACTAGCAGTTTCTTCTAAAATACCTGAGAAGTTACCCCACTGTTCTGACAATGAGAAAAATTGCCCTCCAACTTGGTAATCGATATTAAAACCTAAGGTAAAATTCTTGTAACTAAAAGTATTTACAATACCGCCATTGGTTTTTGGTACTACAGAACCCCAGTGCTTGGTTGGATCTGCTATGAATTTACCCGTAGCAGGATTTAAAACCATTTCCCCAGCATCGTTACGAGCAATACCACCACCAATTAACTGGCCCCAATCTGAACCAACTTCCTGAAATGCACGTGCAAAACGGGTTCCGAATGAACCACCAGCCAAAAGTGTTTGTCCACCCGCACCAACTCCAGGAGCTAACTGAACCACTGGGTTTTTGATAAGGTAACTGTAATTCATACTAATCTGCCAGTTGAAATCTTTGTTTCTTATTGGTGTTGCAGTAAGTAATACCTCAATACCTTCTTTTTGGATCTGTGCAGAGTTGATCAGTTTTGAAGTAAATCCGCTCACACCACTTTGTGCTACACCAACAGGCTCACCATTGTTGTCTTCATTATAATAAGTAACATTTAAGCCTAACCTGTTTTTCAAAAACCTAAAATCAAACCCAGCTTCGTAAGTAGTAATCAAAGATCCTTTTAACGATGCATCGAGTAATTGATCTGGTGTTGTAATTAAGAAATTACCTGCCCACTGGTTTGCATTAACACCATATAAAAAGTTATTGGCATAAACACCAATATCTCTAGGCTTTTTACCCCAGCTACCAAATACCTTACCAAAACTCATCCATGGAATTGCTTTCTTAGTAAATTCACTAAAAATGAAAGCACCCCCAAGTGATGGAGATACCAATCTGTTATTACCAGAAGGTAAAGTAGAATACCAGTCGCTTCTTACAGCCCATGTTAAACTTACAAATTTCTTGTATTCTAAATCACCTGTTGCGAATAAAGATTTTGTTTCCGAGTAGTTTCTGGTATTGACTAATGTTGGTTGTGCTTTTGAATTAGATAAAGCATATAATCCAGGAACATTCAATCCTTGCGCAGTTGCACCAGAGAGACCGAATTGACGTATGGATAATTTATTTCCCCCCACTGTTACACTTACATCCAACCCACCAAATTTTTGGTTATAACCAGAAAGTAATTCGTAGTTATCTTCTTGAAAATTGGTATAATTGGTTGAGTATGAAGCCAAATCTCCAGTTTGTGTAGCACTTGCAGCTAATTCAGACTTGAAAATTCTTTCTGAATTGGTTGTAAGTTGGTTTCTTCTAACAGTTCCTTTTATATAAAAGTGATTATTCAGCTTATATTTTAAAGAAACATCTCCAAATAAACGCTGTCTGTTCTGGCCAATTGGTCGTTGGTCAAGAAATGTGTAATTATTGTACCAATAATTACCGCCATAAAAATCGATTGGGCTATTGGGATTATACCCATCAGGGTTTGATGAAAGGTTCCAGCTTGCATATGTGCCAATTGGAGTTTTTAATCCTCGCAGTTCTTTCATAATTGACATGTCAAGGTCCCTATGCATCCATTGATTAAAATTACCAGAAGACTGGTTAGCATATCCATCATCAAAAGTACCATTGATCTGCTGTGCAGTGTAGGTAATATTTGAAGAAACAGTAAAATGCTTGTCAACATCAAATGAAGCAGAAAAATTAAGATTATTTCTGTCAGAAGAAGTTGTAGGTAATAATCCTTTTAAGTATTGTTTAGTATAAGAAACACGGTAATTATATCCTTCCCCGCTTTTAGTTAAGCTAACATTATTATTTGAAGTAATCCCAGTTTCCCAGAAATTCTTAACGTTATCAGCTTGTGGAACTAATCTGTCAGTTTTAAATGATCGGGAATGACCAGGTATCCATGCATACCAAGGAGCATATTCTGCTCCATCCATTGCTGGACCCCAGCTTGAGTCATCGGTATAATCAGGAAATTTTTTGCCATCCAGTGCTTTCCACTCAACAGGATCACCTGCTTTCCATGTATAAACTGTTAAATCGGGATTGGCTCCTCCAGCATATTTATTCTGGTATTTGGGTAATATATAAACTCTGTCGAAAGTAACACCGGAGTTTACTTCTACTCCAATTCCACCTCCAGAATTCTTTTTACGCGTAGTGATTACAATCGCACCATTTGAAGCACGGCCACCAAAAAGAGCTGTGGCGTTAGCGCCTTTTAATACTGTAATTGCATCTACATCATCTGGATTGATATCGAAAGAATTTACAATTGTACCATCTACAACGTAAATTGGTCCTTGATCGCCATTCAGTGTTGAACCCCCACGAATACGTAAAACCGCTTCACGGTCCAAAGCAATAGGAGATTGACCTCTGAACTGAACACCTGCCACTTTACCTGCCAATGCATTGTTTAAGTTGGGCTGACGGATCAGATTAAGATTGTCTCCTGAAATAGTTTGCGCACTATAAGCAGTAGTACGAGCACTTTTTTTGATTTCAAAAGCAGTTGTTACAACAACCTCATCAAGGGTTTCTTTTTCGTTCCTGTCTAAAACTATCGAAAAACTATTTTCTGAGGAGACTGGAATATTTTTTAAAAAAAGACCCTGAGCTGAAACAACTAATACATCACCAGTTTTTGCTTTAATAATAAATTTACCGTCAGCGTCTGCAGTTGTTCCCTGCTTTGAACCTTTAATAATGATTGACGCATAAGGAACTGGTAACCCTTTAGAATCTGATACATTCCCAGTAACAGATCTGGTTTGGGCGTTGATTGCGATAGAAAAACACAGCAATCCCGCTAAAAGTGTAGTTACAATTTTCTTCATGTTTTTAAAATTTTAGTTAAACTTTGAGTGTAAAGAGCCTATGACTATAAATTTGAACGAATTTAACAATCAATTAACGTGAATATACTAATGATGGACCAACGTATATATATAAAAGCTGCTAAGATATAAAAATTTAATGTTTTTTTAATGTTCAATTATATATTAATATTTATATATGTTTGTTAATTGTAACCATATGTAAAGCTTTTCTGTAAAAATTGGTTGATTGATTTTTTCATAATTTTTTAAAAAAAATACACGGCTGGCTCAATTCAGATAATTTTGCGCTCATTATGCTACTATTAGATGGAAAAATTGCCGCTATGTCGGTAAAAGAAAATTTAAAAAAAATTACAGCTGATCTTGCTGCTAATGATAAACCAGCCCCTCACCTTGCAGCTATTTTAATAGGAAGTAATGGAGCAAGTGAAACCTATGTGGCGAGTAAAGTAAAAAACTGTGAGGACTGTGGTTTTAAATCTACTTTAATTCGATTTGAAGACAATGTATCAGAAACTGAATTACTAGCATCCATTGAATTGCTCAATAGAGATAATGATATTGATGGAATATTGGTTCAACTTCCATTACCAAAACACATTAGAGAACAAAAAGTAATTGAGGCCATTGATCCCTCCAAAGATGTAGATGGATTTCATCCATCTAGTGTTGGAAAATTAGTACAGGGTTTACCAACTTTTATTCCTGCTACACCTTATGGAATATTACTAATGCTTGAACATTTTAATATACAAACCAAAGGAAAGCATGCTGTAGTTATTGGCAGAAGCAATATTGTGGGCCGACCAATGAGTATTTTATTGAGCAGTAATATTCCTCAAGGTAATTGTACAGTTACCATTTGTCATTCGCATACACCAAACTTACAAGCAATATGTTTACAGGCCGATATTTTAGTTGCTGCATTAGGAAAACCTGAATTTGTTTTACCAAATATGGTTAAAGAAGGAGCTGTTGTAATTGATGTTGGAATTACAAGAGTAAATGATACAACTGCAAAAAAAGGTTTTCGCATAAAAGGAGATGTACATTTTGAAAGTGTAGCCCCTAAATGTAGTGCCATCACTCCAGTTCCTGGTGGTGTTGGGCTAATGACAATTGCTGGTTTATTAAAGAATACTTTACAAGCATATCAAAATAACAGAGGCTAATTACAAGTCTCATTAATATTGAAAATGATTAACACTTTATCTGCTTCTTCGCTTCCAGTAATGGAAGCTTTCTATACCCTTCAAGGAGAAGGCTTTCATCAGGGAAGAGCTGCCTATTTTATAAGGCTTGGCGGTTGTGATGTAGGCTGTTTTTGGTGCGATGTTAAAGACAGTTGGGATGCATCTAAACATCCGCAAATAAATATTACATCAATTGTTGAAGAAGCCGGAAAACATCCTTGTAGATTAGCAGTAATTACTGGGGGCGAACCACTTTTATATAACTTAAAAGAGTTAACTAAATTACTGCATCAAAAAGGATTTGAAACCAATATAGAAACTTCTGGATCTTCTCCACTTTCTGGTGAATGGGATTGGATTTGCTTATCTCCCAAAAAATTTAAAGCTCCTTTGCCAGAAGTAATTCCTTTTGCCAACGAATTAAAAATAATTATTTACAACAAGTCCGATTTTGATTGGGCCGAACAATATGCAGCATTGGTAAATAATAATTGTAAATTATACCTTCAACCAGAATGGGATAAAGCAAGTGAAATTACTTCCTCAATAATTCAATATATTCAACAGAATCCTCAGTGGCAATTGAGTGTGCAAGTTCATAAGTACCTCAATATTCCTTAGTA
>JAYVRC010000348.1:0-5593 GCA_043776615.1 Sphingobacteriia bacterium | reverse complement strand
GATGCTCCACTAAATAAAATCGATAGAATTTATCTTTCATTATTGAAACGCCTTCTGGCAAAGTGGTAGAGAAAAATCCATATCGTCCAAATGCTACTTGATATAAACCAAGTAATAAAGTAATATGAGCTGCTATCATGGTAAACAACCATGTTTTTTTATCGCTTGCTTTAAATACTTTTTTTCCTGTAAATCCAATAAAAGCTTGTAAAATAGATAGTAATAATAAACCTAAAATTACCCAACGAAGAAAATTATGTAAATGAAGTAATCCTGTTTGCATAAATTAGAATTTAAACAAATCTAACTCAATAAATGAAAAAGTCAATAACCAATATATTTAATTTCGTATCCCTTAATTCTTAACTTATATCTCTTAATTCTTAACTTATATCTCTTAATTCTTAGTTAGTCCACCCAATCTGCCACAAATAAATTGGTATCACGGGTACCACCATTGTTTCTATTTGATGCGAAGATGATTTTTTTACCATCGGGACTAATCATGGGGAATGCATCAAAGCCTTTATCGCGGCTAATTTTTTCCATGTTTTTGCCATCTAAGTCAACCATGTACATATTAAAAGGGAAGCCTCTTTTATACTCATGATTACTACATATAATGATCTTTTTACTGTCGTGTGTAAAATTAGGAGCCCAGTTGGCTTGCCCCCATGCAGTAATTTGTTTTGCATTTGTTCCATCTGTATTAGCCACCCACACTTCCATACTTGTTGGGGCTACCATTCCTTTCGCCAATAATTCCTTGTATTCCTTTATATCTTCAGCAGTTTTTGGTCGGCTTGCTCTCCAAACAATTTTTTTACCATCCGGACTAAACCAAGCACCACCATCATATCCCAATTCATTTGTTATACGTTTTTCCTTTCCGGATTTTAAATCCATCACATACAAATCAAGATCCCCTTCTTTATCACTACAATAAATCATTTTTTTCCCATTATATGAAAGCGTTCCTTCTGCATCGTACCCCTTTGCAGTTGTTAATTTTTTAACGATTTTACCATTCAGATCACTCATGTAAATATCATAAGTATCGTATAATGGCCAAATATATTTATTGCCATACTTTGCACGGTCAGGAACAGGCGGACAATCAGCACCACCCTCATGTGTAGATGCATAAATAATATGCTTTCCATCGGGCATAAAATAAGCACAAGTGGTTCTACCCTTTCCAGAGCTCACCATTTTATAAGTAAAAGGGTCTCCTAATTTTTCAGGAATTTTTCCAACAAAAATTTGATCGCAATGCAGGCCTTCTTTAGGATTGGTTCTTTGAAACACAATATGCTTGCTATCAAAACTCCAATAAGCTTCAGCATTATCTCCACCAAAAGTAAGTTGTTGAATATTTTTAAAATGCTTTTCTCCTTCAAAACGCAGGGTATCATTGGGAACTTTTTCTTGAGCCATACTTACATTCAAAAAAGAGACGGCTATAACAAATGCAACTATTTTTTTCATATAATTCGTTAAAATATCGGCGAAAGTACAGCGTTAATTTTATTGATTTGTCAGATTACTGTCACATAGCAATTAATCCTTCTTAATTTAGTGGCATGAAAACAGGTATAATTTTTATAATAATAATTTTTCTGTTTGGATGTAGAAATGTTCCAGATAAAACTTTAGTGAATAAAGATTTATATTCAAAGCTTCCATCAGAATTGCATGGAATTTATATGGATGTTTTGAAATACCCTGATAGTACTGAGTTAAAACAAGTATTAATTAATAGTTTAGATTCTGCCAAATTATACAAAAATGAAATTGAACTGCTTAATCAATTAATTAAAAAAGATAGTCTCGATCAATTACTTTGGATTCAAAAAGCGCAATTATTCGAAAAATTAAAAGACACATCAGCTTCAAAAAAATATTATCAATATTCAATCAATATTTATCCTACATCTAGCGCCATGTTGGGACTAGCAAATTTATTAGCGGAGCAAAAAGATTCAACAGCATTGATAGTCTGCGATAACACAAAAACGCTGTTCCCTTTAAAAGAAAACAATGCAGCTATCCATTTTATTAAGGGAATTTATTATGCCAGAAAAGGCAATACTGATAAAGCCATTCGATACTTCGACTCTTGTGTTACTGTTAATTACAGGTACTATGAGGCATTTATGGAAAAAGGGTTTATTTTATACGATAATTCAAAATATAAAAATGCATTGGCTATCTTTGAAACAATATTAAAGCTTGATCCTTTTTATGCCGATGCATATTATTGGTCTGCAAAAAGTTTAGAAAAAATGGGAAATAATGACGCTGCGAAATTAAATTATGAAAAAGCAGTGAATATAGATCCTGAATTAATTGCAGCAACAGAAGCATTAAAAAGACTTCAACTAAAATAAAATTTATGGCCATTATAGCTCCATCATTATTAAGTGCAGATTTTTTAAATCTTCAAAAAGAATGCAATATGCTTAATAACAGTGAGGCCGATTGGTTTCATTTAGATGTGATGGATGGGCGCTTTGTTCCAAATATTAGTTTTGGATTACCAATAATTTCTGCCGTTCGCAAAGCCACTTCAAAAGTTTGTGATGTACATTTAATGATTGAAGAGCCTAGCAATTATGCAGGTGCTTTTAAAGATGCAGGGGCCGATATTTTAACAGTACATATAGAAGCTTGCACCCATTTACACAGAAATATTCAACAAATAAAAAACTTAGGAATGAAAGCAGGTGTTGCATTAAATCCGCATACACCAGTATTCTTGTTGTATGAAATAATTGCAGAAATTGATTTAGTTTGTTTGATGAGTGTAAACCCGGGCTTTGGCGGGCAAAGTTTTATACCACAAACATTGAACAAAATTCGCCAGCTAAAAGCTTTAATAATCGAAAAAAATGCAACTGCATTAATTGAAATTGATGGAGGAGTTACATTAGAGAATGCTGCAGAAATTATTCATTCAGGAGCAGATGTATTGGTAGCAGGCAATACGGTTTTTAAATCCTCCGACCCCACAACAACTATAAAAGCTTTAAAGGGGATTAAATAGTTAAACAGCTCACTATCCACAACCTGTGTATAAGATTGATTCGCTTGGTGAGATTGAAGGGATTAAATTTGAAATAAGAAAAGTAACCAGTCTTTTATACTATTTTAATCTAAAACCAGCAACAGATTGACAGACACTATCATTAGCCTTGAAACCGTTAATCCTATCGAGTTTTTTGGCGTTAACAACGGAAAATTAGATTTACTCAAAAAGAAGTTCCCACTGTTAAAAATCCTCTCTCGAGGTACCCAGTTAAAACTAAGCGGAGCTCCAGAACAAATTGATACAGCAAAAGAAAAAATTGATTTAATTGTACAGTACCTTCAAAGAAACGGTCATTTAAGTGAAGGCTATTTTGAACAAATTTTGGGTGGAGATGATGCAGAAGTGATTGATAATTTTGTAGATCGAAATCCAAATGATATTTTGGTATTTGGACCAAATGGCAAAACCGTAAGAGCCAGAACAATTAACCAAAAGCGAATGGTTCAAGCTGCAGATAAAAACGATATCGTATTTGCGATTGGACCAGCAGGTACAGGTAAAACATATACCGCTGTTGCATTAGCAGTTAGAGCACTTAAAAATAAACAGGTTAAAAAAATAATTCTTACAAGGCCTGCTGTAGAAGCGGGAGAAAGTTTAGGTTTTTTACCTGGCGATCTAAAAGAAAAAATCGATCCATACCTAAGGCCATTATACGATGCATTGGATGATATGATACCAGCTGATAAATTGGGATATTATATGAGTACCCGTACCATAGAAATTGCCCCTCTTGCTTATATGCGCGGAAGAACACTCGACAATGCATTTATCATTTTGGATGAAGCCCAAAATACCAACGACCTACAACTTAAAATGTTTCTTACCCGAATAGGCGCTAATGCTAAAGCAATTATTACTGGAGACCCTACTCAAATAGATTTGCCTAGAAATATGCGAAGTGGATTAGAGAAATCTACCAGAATTCTTCAAAATATTGATGGAATTGCTCATATTACATTGGATGAAGAAGATGTAGTAAGGCATAAACTTGTAAAAGCAATTATTAAAGCTTATGAAAAAGATAAGGATAAAGAAGAATCAGTTCATGGTCATTCAAACCATAGATAATACTTTTGTACAGATATGAATAAACAACTGATACTTTGCGCTATAGCATTTATTACTATAAAAGTTGAGCTATTTGCCCAACGGCCATCTACTTTGGGTAAACCAAAAGTAGAGAACAGTTCAATTGATGAAATTACAGTTGATCGCTCAAGAGAAAACTTATTTTCTCCAAAAGGTTTCTCTGGCATTGGGACACTATTTCCTACTGCTCCTTTGGAAATTAAAAAAGGAGTAGGTAATACAAGGAATAAAAACGTGTTATTAAAACTAAGTAATGAGTGGGCTGATGGTGGACAAAATGAGCCATCGATTATGTTTTCAAACGGTGATATTACGAATCCAAAAAATATAAGCTATTGGACCATTGGTGCGCGTGTTTCTGGAGATAATGTTTTGAAAACACCTCAAACTTTCAAGATCTCCTATAAAGCCGGTGTTGATGCATTTGAAAAAGAGTTTTTTTCTATCGACTCTTATGAGGGTAGGGTAAGAATTGGAGATGTTAATACACAAATTGATGGTTATAAATTGTATGTAGAACAAGGCATATTAACCGAAAAAGTAAAAGTTGCAATAAAGAATTCAAAAGATTGGTACGACCATGTATTTGATAAAAGTTACTCTTTAATGCCCCTTAATCAATTAGATAAATACATTAAAACCAATAAACATTTGCCAGGTGTACAAACTACTGCTGAAGTAATGAAAGATGGTCTGGATTTAGGGCAGATGAATGCATTGATGCTTAAGAAGATTGAAGAGCTTACCCTATACACCATTCAATTAAAAAAAGAATTGGATGAAACAAAAAAACTACTCAAGAAAAAAAAATAATTACTTAGTTTCTTTTAAAATATCGTGCCCCATTTTATCTCTTTTAGTTTGAAGGTACTTTTCGTTATGTGAATTGGAAGGAACTTCAATTGGTACAATATCTGTAATTGTTAACCCATATCCTTTTAATCCTGCTCTTTTTTTAGGATTATTGCTCATCAAACGAATATTTTGTATACCCAATTGACGTAGAATTTGTGCACCAACTCCATAATCACGTTCATCCATACCAAAGCCCAATTGTAAATTTGCTTCAACTGTATCCATTCCTTCTTCCTGCAATTTGTAAGCCTTGAGTTTATTAATTAATCCAATTCCCCTACCTTCTTGATTCATATATAAAATAACGCCCCTACCCTCAGCTTCTACCATACGCATGGCTTTGTGCAATTGATCGCCACAATCGCAACGTAAACTTCCTAAAATATCGCCAGTAAAACAGCTGCTATGAACTCTTGTAAGTACAGCATCACCTTCTTTCCAAGTTCCTTTTACTAAGGCTAAATGTTCGGCACCACTTAATTTTTCTTTGTACGCTACTAAAGTAAAATTGCCAAACTGAGTAGGCATATCTACTCTAACTATTTCTTCAATTAA
>JAYVRC010000347.1:0-5623 GCA_043776615.1 Sphingobacteriia bacterium | reverse complement strand
AGGAGAAACAGTATTGGTTTTGGGTGCCGCTGGTGGAGTTGGAATAGCTGCAGTAGAATTAGCAAAATTAATGGGTGCAAAAGTAATCGCAGCAGCATCTTCCGATGAAAAACTAGCATTGTGCAAAAGCAAGGGTGCTGACTATTGTATAAACTATACAACGCAAGATTTAAAATTGACCATAAAAGAAATTACAGCTGAAAAAGGAGTAGATATTGTTTATGATCCTGTTGGTGGCGCTTTTGCAGAACCAGCATTAAGATCAATGGCTTGGGGCGGTAGATATCTAGTAGTTGGTTTCGCAACTGGTGAAATTCCCCAATTGCCATTTAATTTAGCATTATTAAAAGGCTGTTCAATAGTAGGTGTTTTTTGGGGGAGTTTTGCAGAGAGAGAGCCGAAAAAGAGTTTGCACAATTTTGGAGAATTACTTTCATTTTTAACCCATTCAAAAATAGAACAACCTATTCACAAAATATACGCGTTAGAAGATTCGCCAAACGCAATCAGAGATTTAATGGAGCGTAAAGTAATGGGAAAAGCTGTTGTTCAAATTCGTAAAGAATTAGAAAAACCAGCACTGCAGCAAAAATCAAAAAAGCCAATTTTAGCAGAAGAAAAACAAACATCAATTCTAAAAATTAATGGCGTTGATGACATTAAAAATCATATAGGAAAAACAGCAGGCCCTAGTAAATGGCTAACTGTTACTCAAAAAATGATCAACGACTTTGCTTCTACAACCTTAGATTTTCAGTGGGTTCATATTGATACTGAAAAAGCTAAACAGTTTCTGCCAGAAGGAAAAACCATTGCACACGGGTATTTAACCATGTCGTTAGCTTCGCATTTTTTTTACGAATTGATTGAAATAAATAATGTACAATCATTTTTTAATTATGGATTTAATAAAGCAAGATTTATTAATCCAGTTAAAGTAGATAGTAGAATTAGGTTAATAACTAAACTAAATAACGCTGAAGAACTATCGAATGGTTCAGTAAAATTATTTTTACAATGTACTATTGAAATAGAAGGTTCAGATAAACCAGCATATGTTGCTGAATTAATCAGTTTAATTTTATAAAAAATATTTATGCGATTAAAAAATAAAGTAGCTATTATAACTGGAGGCGCAGCTGGAATTGGAGCTGCAACTGCCGAATTGTTTGCCAATGAAGGCGCTATTGCTTATATATGGGATCTGTCCAATGAAGGTGAAAATTTTGCTGCCAATTTAAGAAGTAAAAAATTGGAGGTTTTTTTTACCAATTTATCGGTAACAGATAAAAAAGCAATTGAAACATCCACAAAAGAAATAATCAACAAACATGGACGTATTGATATACTCATTAATAATGCCGGGATAACAAAGGATAAAACTTTATTAAAAATGTTGGATGAAGAATGGGAAAAAGTGCTATCTGTAAATTTAACTGGCGTATTTAACTGTACACAAATTGTAGCAGGCTACATGAAGAGTCAACAATATGGAAGAATTATTTCTGCTTCTTCTAATGTAGGATTAAGAGGCAACTATGGACAAACAAATTATGTTGCAACTAAATCTGCTATAATTGGAATGACAAAAGTATGGGCTCTTGAACTTGGTAGATTTGGTATTACTGCAAACTGTATTGCACCTGGTTTTATAGAAACGCAAATGACTGAAGCAATTCCTGAAGAAGTAAAAAACAAACTAACTCCGCTTATTCCAACAGGGCACTGGGGCAAACCAATTGATATTGCATATGGATACCTATACCTTGCATCGGATGAAGCATCTTATGTTAATGGAATTTGCTTAACAATTGATGGAGGTAGTGCCAGATAATTTTTTACCATTAAATCATCACTCATAATTCACCATTCTTAATTCATCATTCTTAATTCATCACTATTTTATGGCTACTTATACAAATATGGATTTTTTAAAGTTTTTATTATTTGATGTTCATACAATAAAAGATTTATTCAACTACCAACAATTTGCACATTTAGATGAAGAGCAAGCATGGATGATGATAGAATCAGCAAAATTGTTGGCAGATCAAGAGATGGCTCCCTATTTTAAAGAAATGGACCAAAGCCCTGCAAAATATGATGGCAAAGGAAATGTAATTACTCACCCTTGTTTAAAGAGAATTATTACCGAATCTGCAGCACAAGGTTGGATCGGTGCAAGTGCATCATTTGAACACGGTGGAATGCAGTTGCCAGAAATAATTTTTAGCACTGCTCATCATATATTTCAAGCAGCCAATAATGGTGTTGAAGGTTATTTAGGTCTGTCTGCTGGAGCTGCTGGACTAATAACCAGTTTTGGATCAATTGAACAAATAGAAAAATATGTACCAAAAATATTTGCTGGTGAATGGCAAGGAACAATGGCTTTAACTGAACCACAAGCAGGAAGCTCTCTCTCTGATATAACTACAAGTGCAACTTTACAATCGGAGGATCAGTATTTAATAAAGGGACAGAAAATATTTATCTCTGGTGGCCAACACGAAGCTTGTTCAAATTTCGTACACCTAACATTAGCAAGAATTGAAGGTGCTCCTGCAGGAGTAAAAGGAATTTCACTATTTATTATTCCAAAATTCAGGATTAAGAAAGACGATAGTTTAGAATACAATGATGTGTATTGCGCAGGTGATTTTCAAAAAATGGGACAAAGAGGTTATTCTACTACTCATTTATCATTTGGCGATAACAATGATTGTATTGGTTATTTAGTTGGTGAGCCGCACAAAGGGTTGACTTATATGTTTCAAATGATGAATGGTGCAAGAATTAGTGTAGGAATGTGTGCTGCATCTGTTGCTATGGCAGCTTATCAAGCGTCATTGCAATATTGTTTAGAGCGTCCACAAGGCAGATTAGCAAGTGAAAAAAATCCGTCGAATCCTCCAACTTTAATCATTAATCATGCTGATGTTCAAAGAATGTTATTTACACAAAAAGCCATTACAGAAGGTGCACTTTCATTAGGACTAGAATGTAATAAACTATACGATCTAACACATGCTGCAACTGGAGATGAAAAACAAAACTACTGGCTATTACTAGAAATTTTAACTCCAATAGTTAAAACTTATTCATCAGAACACGGTAGCAGATCAGCAGCATTAGCCATTCAAACTTTGGGCGGATATGGATATACCACCGACTTCCCAGTTCAACAACATTACAGAGATCTAAAAATAATGTCGCTCTATGAAGGCACAACAGGTATACAAGCCATTGATTTATTGGGAAGAAAAGTTACCATGGAAAAAGGTAAAGCATTGCATTTATTGGCAAGTACTGTAAATGATTCAATTCAAGAATCTTTAAAATACCCATCTTTAGTTCCAGCTGCTAATCAGCTAGCTAAAGAGATGAAGGAATTAGAAAAAACGATGAAGCATCTCTATCAATTCGCAGCATCAGGAGAAGTTGAAAGATACTTAGCAGATGCTACAATTTTTATTGAGATGATTAGCTATATTGTAGTTGGATGGCAGTGGCTAAAAATGGGGACTATTGCTACCCAAAAGCTAGAAAATAAAAGTTTATCGAGTAAAGAGACCAACTTTTATAAAGGAAAAATTCAAACACTTTCGTTTTATTGCAAATATGAACTACCGCATGCAAGCGCATTTGCACAAACCCTTATAAATGAACTAGAAATAACCAATGTTAAAGAATATGAATTATTTAAATAACCGCTATTAATCAATAAGGCAAACTGATTTAATTATCTTTACGAAATAATAAATAGAGCTATGTTAAAAGTAGGCGTTTTTGGAGTAGGACATTTGGGGAAATTTCATATCAATAATTGGAAAGAAATTCCAGGCATCAAACTAATTGGTTTTTTTGATCCTAATAATGATAATGCAAAAGAAGTAGTTGAAAAATATGGTTTAAAACGATACATGGATGAAGAAAAATTAATTGATGCATGTGATATTATTGATGTAATTACACCTACTACTCAACATTTTGAAATTTGCATGCAAGCCATCAGAAAAGGTAAGCATGTATTTGTTGAAAAACCAATTACCCATACTATTCAAGAAGGTAGAGATTTAATGAATATGGTTAGAGAAGCAAATATAAAATTGCAAGTAGGGCATGTAGAAAGATTTAACCCTGCTTTTATAGCAATTAAAGATTTGAACTTAAACCCCATGTTTATAGAAGTACACAGATTAGCTCAGTTTAATCCGAGAGGAACTGAAGTAAGTGTAATTTTAGATTTAATGATTCATGATATTGATATTATTTTAAGTTTAGTAAAAAGCGATGTTAAAAATATTGCAGCAAGTGGCGTTGCAGTAATGACTGAAACCCCAGATATAGCCAACGTGAGAATTGAATTCAATAATGGCTGTGTGGCCAATTTAACTAGTAGTAGAATTAGCATGAAAAAAATGCGAAAGATGCGACTATTTCAAAAAGATGCTTACATAGGAATTGATTTCTTAGAAAAAAAGACAGAAATCATTAAATTAAAACAACCTGATGATAGCAATGTCTTTTCATTTGACATTGACACTCCAAATGGTAAAAAAACGATTGCAATTGCTACCCCAACAATTGAACCATTAAATGCAATAAAACTAGAACTAACTTCTTTCATTGATTCAATAATCAACAATAAACCAACTGTTGTGAGCGAGCTGGATGGATTTCTTGCAATGGAAGTGGCACATCAAATACTAGATAAAATAAGCAGTACCAGCATTCTGGTAAATAAATAATTGGTGAAAACCGAATGCAGACTTTAAAAAGAAATATTAGCGCTTACATAATTACCGACTATTTTTTTTCTTTACTAACCATTCTAGTATTTAGCTTTTTTATTACTGATTTATATGGATCATTATTGAAGATCATTTTTCTTCCGATTTTTTGGCTATTTTTTTATTTACTCACCGGGAGCTATAGTAATTCTTTGTTCGAAAAATCTAGGTTAAGCGAACTAACTGCAACATTCTTGCATACAATTTTTGGTTGTTTGATACTTTTTTTTCTTCCCTTATTAAGCGGTATTAACACAATAGAAAAGTTCTTTACCTATAATACAATGCAATTTACTTTTGTATTTTTTGGACGAATTATTTTATTATTCCGTACAAAAAAAATGATCGCAAAAGGGCAAATATATTTTAATACACTTATAGTAGGCAATAACTCAAAGTCAATTAAAGTTTTTGAAGCAATCAACAAAAATTTCAGGTACTTAGGTTTTAAAGCAATTGGTTTTTTAACTGTTCATCAAATTGAAGTTAAAAACGGATTATCTAAATGGATCCCAATGCTGGGCTCTATAGATAATATCAATACCATTATAGACGAAAACAATATTCAAATTGTAATTATTTCAATTGATAAAAAAGACAAACATTTAATTGAGCATTTGGTTACTAGCCTAATAAAAAAAGAAATAGACATTAAACTTGTCCCCGATACGCTTGATATTTTATCTGGTTCAATAAAAACCAGCAATGTGCTCGGGGCAATGCTAATTAATATTCAAACTTCTGCTCTTTCCCCTAAAGAAGAGCATTTTAAGCGATTACTAGATTTCCTCTTTTCAATTGTAGGAATTGTTTTTTTAAGTCCATTACTA
>JAYVRC010000346.1:0-5635 GCA_043776615.1 Sphingobacteriia bacterium | reverse complement strand
AGAATTTACTGGTTTTGCTCATATAATTAGAGAAGATATTGTAAATGAAAAATTATTGTTTTTAGGAACAGAAATGGGATTGTTTATTTCATTAGATGGAGGTGCAAATTGGATGCGTAGTAAGTACCAAAACATGCCATGGTATAATATAGTAAGAGATATAAAAATTCAGCCTCAAACAAATGATTTAATTATAGCTTCTCATGGAAGGGGAATTTATATCATCGATAATTTGCAACCTTTAAGAGAATTGGTTAAATCTGATGTTAATCAGAATGTAATTGTATATCCTATTCAAGCATTCAAATATGGGTATGCTCCTCAAACACCTCAGCCAGCCGCTAATTTAACAGGATGGGTAGGTGATAATAAAGTAGTAGCACCAACATTTTTTTATTATTTAAAAGAAAGAAGTAATTCTGGTGTTAAAATTGAAATTTATGATGCTACTAATAAAAAAATTAAAGACATTAACGGAACAGGTGTTAAAGGACTTAACAAAGTGTATTGGGATTTGTCAATGAATCCGCCGAAAGTGGCTCGTGGAGGGTTTATTGTACAAACTTCTATTTTGGCTTCTTCTGTAATTGGTCCTAAAGTGCTAACAGGAAAGTATAAAGTAGTTGTTAAGGCCGATGGTAAGGAATATGAGCAAAATATACAAATAGAAGCTAATCCTATCAAAGGATTTGATGTTGCCTCTATTACTCTGTTAAATAAACAAAGTATGCGTTTATATGATTTGCAGGAGCGATTGTTTAGCTTGGTTGATTCTTTAGATAAAACAGTTGCTGTAATTGCAAAAGGAGACACTTCAACTACATTAGCTAAAGAAAAACTAAAGTCGTTTGATACTTTTAAAAGAGAGATTATTGAGTTGAATCGAAAGTCAATTTTCTTTGATGAATTTAAATATAGAAGAAGAGTAAGCGATTTGTATCTTGCAGTTGCCACATCAATCGAACCCCTTTCATCATCTCAAGAAAAAGGAATTGGGTTATTGGAAGAGCAATTTGTTGGTTTTCAAAAAAGACTTTTTGAAATGATTAAGTAAATAAGTTGTAATTATTTATTATGCCTGAAAAGTATTCCTGCTTTTCAGGCTTTTTATAATGAACCTCCTTCTACCAATGTAACATCTATCGTTAATTCTTCTACAACTACAGCACCAGATATACAGGCCAACATTTGAGTAAATGCTAATTTGCCTAATTTATAACCACTCGTTTCTATATAAGTAATAGTAGGGTAGTATAATTTTGGAATAAATCCATTGCTCAAACTTATCACACTTATTTCATCGGGTATTTTTAATTGCTTGTTTTGAATTACTCTCATAGCACCTATTAATAATTCATCGCTCATACAAAAAACAATTGTACCCTTTTTTAAATTTGTTACCTGATTGTTTAATATATTTTCTGCTTCTGCCGAATTACTAGCATGTAAAATATTAATTGGCATCCTACTATTATTTTTAAGTACAGTAGATTCAAAGGCTTTTAATCTCTTTTGGGTAATGGTTAATCTTGCATCACCAAATAGTGCAATAATCTGTTTCTTCTTACTTTTAATAATTGTTTCAGCTGCAATATTTGCTGCAAGTTCATCTGCTATACAACTTTTATATATTCCTGTTTGGTTGGGAACATTATCAAAAAAAACAACCGGAATATTTAACTCTTTTAATTTGATTAAGTGATCTATATTATTAGAATTAGGTAAGGTACAAACAAATAAACCCGAAACCCGGTTTTGTCGAAAAAGTTTAATGTTTGCTAATTCAGTTGTAGCATCATTGGCGCTTTGCAATATCATTAATGTGTAACCATTTTTTCTGCTTTCTTCTTCAATGGCAGTAATGAAGCTTTCATAAAAATAATTGGCAATAACTGGTACCATTAGTCCAATTACATTGCTATTCTTAGTTCTTAAATGAACTGCAAATGCATTGGGTTCATATTCTAAAGTATTGGCTAGTTCTACAACTTTTTCGCGGGTTTTAACTGAAATATCTGGATGGTATTTCAGTGCTCTTGAAACAGTAGAAATACTGCATCCCAACGTGTCGGCAATTTTTTTAAGCGTAGTATTTGTCATTATTAGATTTGATACAATATAAAACTTTTCACATCAAATGTTGTCGCAAACGATTGCGAACTGAATTTGATAAAATAGATATAGCAATTTAAATATCATAGCATTTTTAAACATTAAATTTAATGTTGAAGTACATCTTAATTATTTTAACAAAAAAGCATCGTTTATTCAGTTCCTGCGGTCAAGAGATAAAACAAATCGGTCAAGAGGCATTTTTTGGTTGATTTGTTTAAATTTTGATTAAAAAACAAGTTTTTTTTGTTAAAATTAATAATATGTGTACTTTGTACACGCTTAATAACCAATAAACTGCCAATTTATGAATCTAAGATTGCTTGCCAAGTCCATTCTAATGGGCTGCATCGCTTGCCTGCTAACGGTTTCCTCGCAGGCTCAAACAAAAACTGTCACCGGAAAAGTGACTGACTCAAAAGACGGATCACCAATGGTTGGTGCTAACGTTCTTGCAAAAGGTACAAATATTGGAACTCAAACGGGTTCTGATGGTACTTACAAATTAACAATATCTTCTTCTATCACTAAACTGGTGATTTCATCACTTGGTTTTGGATCAATTGAAGTAGATATCGCTAAAAAGTCGAATAATGATGTTAGATTAACATCAATTACCGACAATTTAAGCGATGTAGTAGTTGTAGGTTATGGTTCTCGTAAAGTCAAAGATGTTACGGGTTCTGTAGCTAGAGTTACTGAAAAAGATTTTAATAAAGGTCAGATTTCTACTCCTGATCAGTTATTACAAGGTAGAACTCCGGGTGTATTGGTTACTCCTTCAAGTGGTGAACCAGGTGCAGCTGCTACTATCAATATTAGAGGTACAGGCTCAATTAGTGGAAGACAAGAGCCCCTTTATGTAATTGACGGGGTGCCTATTACACAAGGTGGAACCGCTGGTTCTTCCAGTGGTGTTGAAGGTGGTACAACTCCTAGAAATCCTTTAATGTTCTTAAACCCAGCCGATATAGAAAGTATGACTGTATTGAAAGATGCGTCTGCTGCTGCTATCTATGGCTCTAGAGGTGCAAACGGTGTAATATTAATTACTACCAAACAAGGTAAAGGCGGCAAAAAAGGCGTTTTTAACTTTGGTGCAAATACAAGCTTAGCTCAAACTGCTCGTCGTTATAATTTAATGAAGGGATCTGATTTCTTATTGGCTGCTAAAAAAGCCAATATTGATGGGGGTGCTGATCCAATTGCAGCAGGTGATGCTGTTAAATTAATTGATTTGGGCACCAACACAGATTGGCAAGATCAAATTTTCAGAAAAGCGTATTCTCAAAATTATAACCTAAGTTGGAGTTATAGTAACAAGGGAACAACTGCAAGATTAAGTGGTTCTTACGATGACCAACAAGGTATAGTAAAAACTAGTGGCTTACAGCGATTAACCGCGCGTGCAAATTTGGGTCAGAAATTATTTAACGATAAATTGAAATTAGAAGCGAATTTAACCTACTCTAATACAAAAGGTTCATATGCACCCATTTCAAACAACGCTGGTTTTCAGGGAAGTTTATTAGGTGCCGCATTACAGTTTAATCCAACTGCTCCTATATATAATGCTGACGGTTCTTTCTTCCAGCCAGGTGATCAAAGAAACCCTGTTCAAATGTTGAACTATTTTACAGATGGGGATACTTACGATCGTTTCTTGATGAATTTATCTGCAACTCTTCAAATTACCAAAAACTTGTCTTTCAAAACAGTATTTGGTTCTGATAATGGTAAGAACGAAAGAACTGGATATAGTGATCCTCGTTTGGGTGGTAATGGTTACGGTATTGGAGATATCAATATCTTCGGTTATCAATATCCTAACAGTTCTAATGCTGGAAGAGGTAGGGCTACAAGAGTTAATCTAGATGTTAATTCAACTTTGTTTGAAAGTTATTTAACCTATGACAAAACATTTAATAATGTACATGCTTTAAACATAGTTGCAGGTTATTCTTATCAGAGTTTTGAAACAAAAGCTAGGTCAAGAGTAGGTTGGGATACAAAAACTAAAGTAACAACTCCTGGTCAGTTATTTGTGAAAGATTTCAATAATTTCAATTCTTACACTGATGGCGTTCCTGGGTACAATAAAAACGAACTACAATCAGTATTCGGTCGTTTGAACTATACTTACAAGGACAAATACTTCTTTACTGTTACAGTTAGATCTGATGGATCTTCTAAATTCGGTACCAATAATAAATATGGTACATTCCCTGCTTATGCCTTTAAATGGAGAGTAATGGAAGAATCATGGGCCAAAAATTCATTGGGTAAATTATTCAGTGATTTCAATATTCGAGCCAACTACGGTACTTTAGGTAGCCAAGATAATTTAGGTTCTTATGACGCTTTGAATCTTAAATTCACTTATGCTTCACCAGCTGGAACAGCACCTCGTACTGCATTTGTTCAACAAGGTAATCCTGATTTGAAATGGGAGGAAGTAACAACTACTGGTGTTGGTGTAGATTTCACTTCTAAAAATAATAGACTGAATGTTACGATTGATTACTATGATAATTTTAGAAAGAATATGTTATTCTATTCTCCAACTCCAGGTGGTTTTTCACCACAAAGCAATTGGTGGATAAATTTACCAGGCAAGGTAACGAACAAAGGATGGGAGTTTAGCGTTAGTTATAAAATCATCCAAGGCAACAAGTTCAATTGGGATGCAAATATGAACATGACTACAGTTAAAAACAATATTGAAGGACTACCTAATCAAATCAATACTGGTCAAGTAAATGGTCAAGGTTTAACTGGTGCGTTCGCACAAACCTTAACTAATGGATCTCCAATATTCACTTGGTCAATGCCTGTTTTCCAAGGTTTTGATGGTAACGGAAATGCGCGTTATGCTGCAGGTGCTTCTAACCAATTAGTTGGAACTGCATTGCCTAATTTCTTTGCTGGTTTAACCAATAATTTCTCTTATGGAAGATGGAATTTGAGTGTTTTCCTAAATGCTGTAGCTGGGTTCTCTACCTACAACAATACTGCGAATGCCTTGTTCTTAAAAGGAAGTTTGAGAAATGCACGTAATGTTACTTATGAAGTAGGAAATGGCCCTGAAAATCCATTTAACCCAGGTTCTGTTTCTACAAGATTCTTAGAGAAAGGAGATTTTATCCGCTTATCTAATATGAACTTGAGCTATGCATTTGTAATGAAAAGCAAAACTTTCAAAACATTGTCTGTCTTTGCTTCTGGTCAAAACCTTGCTTTGTGGACCAAATACTCTGGTATAGATCCTGAAGTGAATGTTGATAAGAACATTAATGGCGTTCCTTCAAGAGGGTTCGATTACACTAATTTCCCAAGACCTATTGTTGTTACAATTGGAGCTAATATTGGTTTTTAATTATGAATTCAATAACCGAAAAAACAAATAAAATGAAAAAATACTTTCTAACATTTGCAACGGGGATAGGCATTTTAGTCCTATCTTCTTGCACAAAATTGGAACCAACATTAAATGGTCCAGTTTCTATCGCACCAAATACAGCTA
>JAYVRC010000345.1:0-5649 GCA_043776615.1 Sphingobacteriia bacterium | reverse complement strand
TTTATGTGGGACTAATTTTTTTTCGCAAAGAACAAAAAGAAAAACAACATTTTGTTGTTAGATATTAATTATTTATATGATTTTTTACTTTAATCTATACAATTGAAATTACCTGCTGCTTTCGTTAATTCACTTGAAGGAGTTGAAGGATTCGACAAAGTTGAATTCGAAGCAATTCATCAGTCGGGTTCACAGGTTACATCAATTCGATTAAATCCTTTTAAACAAACAAATAGTTTAGAGAGATACCTTTCCCAAGAAGTTCCTTGGTGTAAAAATGCTTTTTATTTAAATGAACGACCATCTTTTACATTGGATCCTGTTTTTCATGCAGGAGGTTATTATGTTCAAGAGGCAAGTAGTATGTTTTTATGGCATGTACTTGAGCAGTTAATTGGAAATGATACAAATGGGAAAAAGGTACTTGATCTGTGTGCTGCTCCCGGTGGCAAATCAACTTTGTTGGCCAGTTTTTTTAGTGATGGATTAATAATTGCAAATGAAGTAATTAAATCACGATCTGCTATTTTAGTTGAGAATGTAATCAAGTGGGGGTTACCCAATATTATTGTTACGAATAATGATCCATCGCATTTTAATAAATTACTCGGTTTTTTTGATGTAATAATTGTTGATGCTCCTTGTAGTGGTAGCGGGTTATTTAGAAAAGATCCTTCTGCAATAGAAGAGTGGAGTGAAGACAATGTTTTGCATTGCAGTCAGCGACAAGAAAGAATTCTAGCCGACATTATTCCATCATTAAAAGAAAATGGTATACTCATATATTCTACTTGCTCTTATTCTATTGATGAAGATGAAAGGATTGCTGATTGGCTAGTTGAGAAAATGGAAATGCAATCTCTTGAAATAAATGTTCCCCTTGAATGGAAAATAGTTACTAGTGAATCCACTTCTACTAAGTCGGTTGGGTATCGGTTTTATCCATATTTAATAAATGGGGAAGGCTTTTATATAGCTACTTTTAAAAAAAATGAATCAGTTTTAATGAATCGATTCAACCAAAATTTACTTTCTAAACCTAATAAAATCGAATTATCACTAATTAATCAGTTTTATCCAATACCATTAGAATTCAGTGCATTTAAGCAAAATGAAACAATAAGAGTAATACCAGAAGGCTGGTATTTTGCATTAATGCAACTTGCAAGTGTTTTATATATTAAAAAAGCTGGTATAGCAATCGGAACAATTAAAGGGAAAGACGTTATACCTGCTCATGAGTTGGCTGTTTCTGTAATGGATAAATCAGCTTTTAAATTGGTAGAACTCAATAAGGATCAGTCTTTGCAATATCTTAGGAGGAAAGAAATACAAATTTCAACAACTGCTGGCTGGAGATTAGTTGCTTTTCAGGGGGCTTATTTAGGTTGGATAAAGGGATTACAAAATCGGGTAAATAATTATTATCCTGTTGAATGGAGAATTTTAAAAGATTAACTTTATTAGATACATTTATTACATGCTTTTGAGAAAAACACTTTTATTGATCTTACTCTGCAGCTGTTCTATATTGCAGGCACAAGATAAGTTGCTTGTTGAGGGAACAAGAGGCAATTTTTTTGTAATTCATGAAGTAACCGAAAAAGAATCCTTATCGAGTATTGGAAGAATTTATGGAATAACAGCCAAGCAATTGGCCCTACATAACGAAATAAATGCAAATGCTGTTTTAGCATTAGGTGCCAAATTAAAAGTGCAGCTTTCACCCGAAAATTTTAGCAGCCAAGCAAACATCGAAACAAGCATAGCATTATACCATATTGCGAAAAGGGGGGAAACCCTATTTCAAATAAGTCAACTTTACAATAAAGTACCAGTTGCAACACTTCGTAAATTGAATGATTTGTTGTCAGACAATGTTAGAGATGGTCAAGCAATTATTGTTGGTTTTATTAATGGGCCAAAACCTCAAACAACTCCAAAAACAGTTGGAGATCCTTTAATTCAAAATACTATATCAAAACAAATTAAAGCTGAACTTCCACCTTTAAAAAATTATAATGTAGTAGATGCTAGAATAGATGGCTCTAGAGAGTTAAAAGGAGAGCTAAAGCCATTAACAGATAATGAGTTGATGTTGTATGCATTAACCCAAGAGAAAATTAGGAAAGAAAATGTTATCAATGGTGTAATGATAAATACCCAACCAGTAGCTGAAGAAGTAAAAATTTCAGAAGAGGAATTAAAATATATTCCAAATTCAACTGATGAAGGATATTTCGAAATATTTTTCTGGAAATTTAATACTTCTTCCGAAAAATATTCTAAAACTGGGCAGGCTGCTATCTTTAATTCTAATAGTGGAATATTAGATCGTAAGTTTTATGTGTTAACCAATAATGTACTTCCTGGAACAATAGTAAGAATAACCGCCCAAAATCAAAAAGCAATTTGTGCAAGAGTTTTAGGCCCAATTCCTGAATCAATTAATTCAGAAGGAGTGATATTATACATGAGTAAAGCAGCGGCATCATCTTTAGGTATGAAAGAAACAGGCTTTTTAGTTAATTTTGTATGTTATCCAAAATAAAATGAAAATAGTTTTATCTTTTTTCTTAATAGTTTTTTCAATTGCTTGTTCTAGAAAGCAAAGTAATTCTCAAACCGGAAGTTTATCGGTAAGCGCATTCGAAAAAAAATTGGTAGCTGTAAATGTGCAAATATTAGATGTTAGAACGGCTAGTGAATATCAATCAGGACATTTAAAAAATGCTTTACAAGCCGATTGGTTAAATAAAGTACAGTTTATTGATAGAATCCAATACCTCGATAAAAATTATCCAGTATTGGTTTATTGTGCATCCGGTGTAAGAAGTGGTCAAGCTATGCAATTATTGGCTCAGCAAGGATTTAAGCAAGTGTATAATTTAGAGGGAGGCATGAGTTCTTGGCGAATGGAAGGTAAATCAATAGAGTCCGTTAACAGTCCCACTGAATTATCCATTCCGGAATTTCAGACCATGGTAAATAAGTCGACAATTACATTGGTAGATATTGGTGCAGCATGGTGTCCTCCTTGTAAAAAAATGGAGCCAGTTTTGCAGCAACTTAAAAAAGATGTAGGTGAAACTTATTCTTTGGTAAAAGTTGATGGCGGCATTGATATATCTGTAATGAAAGCATTACAATTTGTTGCACTTCCAACATTCATCGTATTTAAAAAGGGTAAAGAAGTTTGGCGCAAACAAGGCATAGTGAGCTTAGAAGAATTAAAAGCAGGGATGGCTCAATAATTTCAAGAACTGAGTCGGTATCCTCTTAAGAAATCTTCAATAAGCATTCTTTTTTTTCCTTCTAATTGTAAATCTTTAATGTGGATGAATCCATCAGCACAGGCAAATTTCAGTATTTTTTTTCCATCACAAATTACAGTGCCAATCGGCTGATTTGATGTAATTATTTCTTTTTCCGATCGAAATATTTTTAAAATTTTATTATCTAATGTAGTAAGTGCTCCAGGGAAAATAGAGAGTCCTCTAATTTGATTGTGAATATGCGATGCTGATTCATTCCAATTGATTTCGCAATCTTTTGTAAACAGTTTTGGTGCATGTTTGGGTTGGGCTGTAGAAATTAATTGCGGTCTTTCATGAATTGTTCCTTCTATCAAACCTTGAATTGTTTTAACTAACAGCCTTGCTCCAATAATTTTCATACGATCATGTACTTCTGTAGCAGTTTCATTTTCGCCTATTGTAAATTTGTCTTGTAGTAAAATATCACCCGTGTCAATTTCATGTTTTAGCTTAAATGTAGTAACACCAGTTTCTGTTTCGCCATTCATCACTGCCCAGTTAATTGGTGCAGCACCTCTATAATCGGGTAATATTGATCCATGCAGATTTATAGTTCCCATTGGTGGCGTATTCCAAACAATTATCGGCAACATTCTAAAAGCTACTACAATTTGTATATCAGTATTTAAATCATGCAAATTGCTGATAAATGTTGGGTCTTTTAATTTTTCTGGTTGAAGAATAAGTAGCCCTTTGTCAATAGCATATTTTTTTACTGCACTCTCAGTTAATTTCAAACCTCTACCCGCTAGCTTATCTGGAGCAGTTACTACACCTACAATATTATATCCTGCATTAACCAATGCATCCAAGGATGCAACAGCAAACTCAGGTGTACCCATAAATACAATTCGTAATTCCTTCATGATTTTTTAAAACTGAGCAAATGTAATTGGATCGGAGAGGATTAAAAATCTTTGTATAATAAATATTTTTTTCTAATGACTTTAAACTCATTGAGCTTTGGTTTCCAGCTAGCTTTTATTTCGGTACTTGTTTTACCTGTAATTATTTGCTCTCTTAATTCATTATTTCCTGCTAATTTATTAAAAAAATAATCAGTTGCATTGCCAGATTTTGGTCGTAGAAAAAAACTATCTTTCTTCGGAAATAATTGGTAAGCTTTTACTAAATAATCAATATTAATCTGATTGTTTAATTTTTTTGCTACAACATCTCCATCATTGTACAAATTCCAACCATAGCATAATTGATTTTTTAATTTTGGTTCTTTTGCCCCCTCACGGCTAATAGGCGTAAATGCATACAATTGGTTAGATAGGCTAGGATGCCCGAAAATACTGAACGGATGTTCAGTCCCCCTTCCTTCACTAAATACTGTTCCTTCAAAATAACAAGTGCTGCCATATAAATATATAGCAGACATATCTGGTAAATTTGGTGATGGTTTTATAGGTAATATATATTTGCTTTGATGGGTATAATTTACACACTTAATAATTTGAAAATGAAATGCGGTATCTTTTGAATTGCTTGCTGTTTTATAATAATTATATTGAGTATTGGCTTTTGGTGTTAACCACTTTTCGCCAGCAATCATCATAGCATATTCACCAATTGTCATTCCATACACAACTGGAACTGGTTGCATTCCAACAAAACTTTTATAGTTAATATCTAATACTGGTCCATCTACATAAAAACCATTTGGATTTGGTCTGTCTAAAATAATCAACGGCTTTTTATTTTCAAAAGCAGCTTCCATGTATTCTTGAAGAGAGGAAATAAATGTATAATAACGAACACCAACATCTTGTATATCAAAAAGAAGCACATCTACATTAGCTAAATCTTCTGAAGATGGACGTCTTTTTTTCCCATATAGAGAAATCACTGGAATGCCAGTTGCTTGATCAATATAATTATCAATTTTTTCGCCTGCGTCAGCTGTACCTCTAAATCCATGCTCTGGTCCAAACGCAATAGTAATGTTAACCCCTAATTTTTGTAAGCTATCTACCAAATGAGTTTTACCAATTGTAGCAGTATGATTGGCAAATATGCCTACTCTTTTGCCTTTTAAAAGGGGTAAATACACTTCAGTGCGATATGCCGCAGGTAAAATGGGCTTATTATTGGTTTTCGCAGCGGCGATCTGGGCTACAAAAAAAATCAAGCAAAAAACTAAAAAATATCTCATATCAAGTTTAATTAAAAGTAAGTTAACTAAAAATACTTCGAATTTTCATGCTTGGAATGTACATTTGCCGCTTTAAGTCAGTATTCAACTGGTCGTAAACACAATTATCATGCAACAAGCAAAAAAAGGTGATAAAGTAAAAGTACATTATCACGGAAAATTAACCAACGG
>JAYVRC010000344.1:0-5689 GCA_043776615.1 Sphingobacteriia bacterium | reverse complement strand
TTCTTGTAAAACCCAATTGCGTTTTAGTTTGTGAAATCTGCACTTGAGTAATAAATATTTGTTGTTTTGCTGCAACAACTTGTAAATAAAATGTAACTACATTAAGTGATACATCATTAATAATTCTTTCTACATCTGCTATTGCCGCCTGTGCATTAAATGTTGCAATTTTCTTATCAGCTTGCAATGCCCCCCAATTATAAATAGGTGCGTTTACATTTAAATTAACACCTTGAAAGACTTGCTGACTATTAACAAATAAGTTGGTTGTAGGATCAATTGACCTACCAAACTGAGTACCTAAATTGGTATTAAAATTAGCCGTAGGATATTGTGCTAATTTAGTACGTTCAGTTTCTATATTAACCAACCTTGCCTGAACATCGGCTTGTTTAACGGATATATTATTTTTGGCAGCATAGTCAACGCAACGCTGCAAATCCCATTTATTGGAAACCCCTTGTGCAGATATTTGCGTTAAGTGCAAAAAGACAGCTGCGCCTAATGTAAAAAATTGCTTCATGTATCAAAAATAGTTGCTTTATATGAGGCTTTATTAAAATTTAGACAGGCGGAAAGGAAATGGTTTTTTTAGCCTATAAATGGTTATGAAAGGCGATTTTGCCGTTTAGCAGTGGCAAAGTAAAGCAAAACAAAGGCCCCAAGTACCAATAAACCAACCAACGCAGTGTCTGGGGTTTGTATAGCAATACTAACTCCCACAAACAAATAAGTAGCAATAAAAATAATTGGCAGAAATGGGTATAATTTCATTTTGTAAATGCCAGTTCCATCTAAATGCTTGGTTCTTTTTCGAAGAATAAATATAGTAGCGCTAGATGCTACCATTCCAAAACAATCCAAGAATATGGTAAAATTCAGGATTTTTTCAAATGTTTGAGCAAAAAACAAAATAATAATACACAATGAAGCGAAAACGGAAAGCGAGACTACTAAAGCATCATTTTTTTTACTTTGTTTGGCAAATATTTTCGGCAAGCTACCCTCTTCGCTCATTGCATACATAACTCTAGGATTACTCATTAATAATGCGTTTACGTATGCTAACACACCAAAAAATAAAAAGAATGAAAAAATAGTTGCACCCCTCTCACCAAATACTTTATTAATTAAAACAAATGCAATTTCTTTTTCTCCTTTCATTTGATCAAAACCAATAATTTGGTAATAACTAAAGTTTGCCAATAAGTAAAGACTAATAATGATTGATATTCCTAAAAAAATACCTCTAGGAACATTCTTAGCTGGGTTGATTACTTCATTCCCAAAATTTATAGTCTGTTGATAACCGCCATAAGTAAAAGAAACAGCAATTAAACTTATACCTAAACTTTGAAGCCATCCCATTGTAGGAGCGGTTGTTTGAACCGATGAAACTACTGCAACGCTAGCTTCGTAAGGAAAAAATAAAGCCGCAATGATTACAACAATCATGGTAATTTTTATAAGCATCAATAAATTTTGGGCTTTAGAACTCATTCTTAGTCCCATTAGATTAATACCATAAAAAACAATTATTGCTGCGCAACTAATGAATGCCTTGTCGATATCCGTCCATGCTATACCAGGAAATAATTTAGTAATATATCCACTTCCAATTAGAGCAACTCCACTTAAGCTTGCAGCATTACTTATTAAAATAATACAATTAATAGCGAATGCTATGCTTGGATGATAGGCATAAGAAAATATTTTATAATATCCCCCAGTTACTGGATACCTGCTTCCAATTTCGGCATAAGTTAATGCTCCGCAGAAAGCTACAAATCCACCCAATATCCAAGCGGTAAAATAAACAGAAGGTTCTATCGCATCTTTTGCACTTGTAGCAGCAGTTCTAAAAATTCCCATTCCAATAACTAGCCCCACAACAATCATAGTGAAGCTGAACAGGTTTAATTTTTGATTTCCTTGCATGCGATAAATATAAGATAATTTATAATTAATTTTTAAGAATGAAGATTATCCACCATCTAGGGAAAAATGGTTTATAAAAATAAGTTGCTGTTAAAAAAAGGACATTTACATTTGCTATGTACTTGGTTCATCTGCCTCAGGCAAATGATTAAAAGGGAAGTCCGGTTTAATTCCGGCGCTATCCCCGTAGCTGTATAACCGTTGCCATTGTTGGTAAATTTTTGATCAACTACATCCACTGTTCCGATCCAATCGGAATGGGAAGGAAGTTCAAAAAGCGGAAAGCCAGAAGACCTGCCAAATACAAACAAACATTCACGGCTTTCGGGTGAAAAGCATGGAACGTAAAGTGCGGCTGCAGCGGCAATTTATTTTTCTCCGTTTTTTTATTTTCCTGGAAGCTCATTGTTCAAATTAAAAATGAAACAACAATGAGCAAAAAATTAACGCTCTTCGCAACCTTGCTAGTAAGCAATTACTTACTTGCACAAAAAGACAGTTCTAGTGTTAAAATACTAGACGAAATTGTAGTAACTGCAAACAAACAGGAACAGAAACAAAGTACTACTGGCAAAGTTATTACCGTAATCAACAGAAAAACATTGGAGCAAAGTGCTGGCCGTACATTAGGGCAAGTGCTAAATGAAACTGTTGGTTTAACCATTAATGGCGCATTAAATAATGCAGGCACCAATCAGACCGTATTTATGAGAGGAGCAAACAGTGGTCGTACACTTGTTTTATTAGACGGGATACCAGTAAACGACCCTTCTCAAATTAATAATGAATTTGATTTAAATCTTTTTTCAATCAACGATATTGAAAGAATTGAAGTATGTAGAGGTGCGCAAAGTACTATTTATGGTAGTGATGCGGTTGCTGGAGTAATTAATATTATTACCATTAAACAAAATATTACTAAACCAATTAATGTAAAAGCAACTTTAGCTGCTGGCAATTTAAATACCTATAAAGGAAATGTACAATTGTATGGTAAAGTAAATAAACTAACCTATACACTACGTGCGGCAAAAATTAAAACAGATGGTTTTAGTAGTGCTTATGATAGTACTGGTAGTAAAGGGTTTGATAAAGATGCCTATGATGGTAACTCAACTTCTGCTAGCCTTCAATATCAAATCTCAGAAAGGCTTTTGGTTAAAGGATTCGGAATGTACAATAATTATAAAGCTGGTATAGATGCCGGTGTGTTTTCTGATGACAAGAATTATACAATTAAAAACAATATGTTGAACACCGGTGGTGGTTTTTATTACAAAGCATCTTCATTTACTTTAACAGGTAATTATCAATTTAGCCAAACCAATCGTGCATTTGAAAGAGATAGTTTAGATAAATCGGTTTTTAGTTTTTATCAACGAAATAATTATTTTGCCAAAACGCAGTTTGTGGAGCTATATGCAAATATTAAACTTGGTAATCAACTTAGTTTATTACAAGGAGTTGAATATCGTTATGCAAGCATGAATAATCAATTCTTTTCTGTAAGTAGTTTTGGGCCGTTTAATAGCGGATTCAAGGATACAAGTATTCGCCAGTATTCTGTATATTCTTCTTTTTTATTCAATAACAAAAAAGGATTTGCTACCGATTTTGGAGTGCGGTATAATAATCATTCTATGTATGGAAATAATTACACATTTACTTTTAATCCTTCCTATCAAGTAAATGAAAATACTAGGGTTTTTGGTAGCGTTGCATCTGCTTTTAAAACTCCTTCACTATATCAATTATTTGATCCGTTTAGTGGAAGAAAAGATTTACAACCAGAAAAAAGCACTACTGTAGAAGCTGGTGTTAGTAATAGTTATGGTATTTTCAAAAGTAGACTGGTAGTATTTTATAGAAATACATCCAATGGAATTGATTATGATTATGTTAGAAGTAAATATTACAATTTTATAAAGCAAACTGCTGTTGGCATTGAATATGAGGCATCTCTGCAACTTGCAAAATATTTTACATTGCAAGGTAATTTCAGTGTATTGAGTATAGCAGATTCTACACAAAGCAGGGTTAGTTTTAAAGATACAGGATATGTTTATGGTTTAAGAAGGCCAGGCGTTAACGCAAATCTTTCACTCAGGTATGAATACAAAGGCCTAAACATAAGTTTGGCTGGAAAATATGTTAGCAATAGATCTGATATAGGTGGTTACAAAAGAGCCGATGTAAATTTACCCGCTTATTTTATACTTAGCGCATATGCATCTTATCAAATAAATTCTAACATTCATTTTTTTGTTGACGCCCAAAATATTACATCAAAACAATTTTTTGATTTAAGGGGATTTAATAGCATTCCATTTATGCTGAATGCCGGAATAACTTTTAACTTATAATCATGAATACGTCGCTGAAAGAATTACTTCAACACAAAATAAATACAAAAACAAAACCGATTGGTGCATTAGGAATACTCGAAAATATTGCATTGCAAGTAGGGATGATTCAAGAAACTACATCACCTATTATATCGAAACCTAGCATTGTAATTTTTGCTGGAGACCATGGTATTGCATCAACAGGATTGGTAAACCCTTATCCGCAGGAAGTTACAGCACAGATGGTATTGAATTTTATTAATAAGGGTGCAGCTATAAATGTATTTACAAAGCAGCACCATATTAATTTAGTAGTTGTGGATGCAGGAGTAAATTATGAATTTAGCAGTAGTTCTTTCAGCGATTTTTTTATTGATGCAAAACAAGGATTGGGTACAAAAAACTATTTAGAAGAAAATGCAATGTCGCTTGAAGAAGTAAATAAAACCATTGAAAAAGGAAAATCAATTGTTCAAGATATAATTGCATCAGGATCTAACTGTGTTGGTTTTGGTGAAATGGGAATTGGTAATACTTCTTCTGCCGCATTAATTATGAGTTCAATTACTGGAATATCAATTGAAGAATGTACAGGCAGAGGAACTGGAGTAAATGACGAGCAATTGAATACGAAAATGAATACCTTAAAAATGGTGTTTGATAAATTCCAACTCAACTTATTAAAAGAGGAACCTCTTGAATTATTATCTAAAGTTGGAGGTTTTGAAATTGCCATGATGGCTGGAGCCTATTTAAAAGCTTACCAAGAAAAATGCATAATTATTGTAGATGGATTTATTGCTACAGCAGCATTGTTAATTGCTTTAAAAATAGAGCCATTAGCTGTCAATAATTGCATTTTTGCGCATACTAGTGGAGAGCAGGGACATGAAAAAATGTTACAGCATTTAGATGTAAAACCAATACTAAATTTAGGCATGAGATTGGGAGAAGGTACTGGTGCTGCACTAGCAATGCCACTTGTACAAAGTGCTGTTGCTTTTTTAAATGAAATGGCTAGTTTTGAACAAGCAGGAGTTAGTTCTTTATAAAGTTTGGTGTTAAGGCAAAAAAGCTGAACTTTATTATAGTACTAAATAAAAAAATAAATGGTAAATCAATGGCTTAATTTTCGAACAGCTATTATGTTTCTCACAAGAATACCTGTCGGTAAAAATTTACCATATTCAAAAGACCATCTTCAGGCAGCTGCGCAATATTTTAGTTGGGTAGGAATATTGGTAGGACTGATAGGAGGATTGGTTTTTGCTGGATTAAACTTATATTTTTCTCCAGCTTTAAGTACAATTTTTTCGATGTTTATCACGATAATTATTACAGGCTCATTTCATGAAGATGGATTGGCAGATTGTTGTGATGCTTTTGGAGGTGGTTGGTCTAAAGAA
>JAYVRC010000343.1:0-5699 GCA_043776615.1 Sphingobacteriia bacterium | reverse complement strand
GCATGAAATTGGTTGATGTTGAATAGTTTATTTTAGAAGCTGCTTTGTTGCCACTGCTATGCGCGAATCAGCTGTTCCATAATAAAGCAATAACTGATTATTAAATTTAACCAACCCTTCTACAAAACATACTTCATTTACTTCTCCTTTTTTTTCATACACTTTATCAGGTCGAATAAAATTGGTATCTGTTCTTGCAATAAGTTTATAAGGATTATTTTTATCAAATAAGGCTTGTCCTCCGCTGTATGTATACTTTGGCAGCAAAGTATCTTGATAATTAGCAGCATTACTGCCGTTGTATATCAATACTATTCCTGCATTTTGCAGAATAGCATAAGGACCAGGCTCTACTAACCTGCTATCGAAATAGCCAGGACGTGGCTGCAACACTTCAATTGGCTTTTTACTTTCTTCATTTTCTGCAACTTCCCAATGAATCCCATCAACTGAAGTTGCCAAAAACAATTTGGTATCGCCAAAATACATCCAATACTTACCTTGTATTTTAGTAGCAACTGTTTTATTACCATTCCATTGGGCTATTATAGCACCAGACTTCGACCAGAAATTTTTATACTTACCATACCCTAAAACCAATCCGCGTTTTGTCCACTGCTGCAAATTAGTTGATGTTGCCAAACAAAGTCTGGCTGTTTTTCCATCATAAGCAGTGTAGGTTAAAATATAAGTGCCATCTTCAGTTTCAACAATGCGAGGGTCTTCAATTCCACCTTTCCATTCATACTGTTTATAAGCATCATTATCGGGAAATAATACAGGTGTGGGTTGTTTAGTAAAATGTAATCCATCATCGCTTACAGCAAGCCCAATGCGAGATGTCATGCCACTATCTTGTGCACGATAAATTAAATACACTTTGCCATCTTTAACAATGGCAGACGGATTTAATACATTTCTGGCTTCCCAAAACACCAACTTACTGCTTATTGGACAATTAAACCGCTGTGTTGCAGTGGGCTGCATAATAGGGTTTAAACTATCTACTTTAATAAAATCGAGTATTGCCCAGTTTGTATTTATAGGCTCGGCGATAGTGGTGGGCTGTTCTTTGCAGGCAGTAAAAAATACTAAGCAAAGTAGCAGTAAATAAATAAGTTTTGTTTTTTGCATGGCAACAACTAAAATACACTATTTATTCAGGAATGTACAATAGTCATACAACTACTTCTTCTTATTCATTGGAATTTGATAATCTAAGGGCAGTAACTAGTATGTGTTTGAGCATACTAAACTTTAATTGGTTTACAAACCAAACAAACCACTATTCAACAATTGCAAGGTTTTAGTTTTATAAGTCCCGGGAACCAATAAAGAAATATTATGGGAACTTCCTCCATAACTAACCATCGTAACTGGAATTTCTTTTAATGATTCAAATAATTTTTGCAACACTTGATCTGTTTGTGCAATCTCATTTCCAACTATTGAAACAATGGTTTGCTCTTTTTCAATATCAACTGATCCAAATGGTTCTAATTCCTTAATAATCTGCAATAAAAATTGATCGCTATCTATAGTAACGGAAACTGCTACTTCAGAAGTAGTAATCATATCTATTGATGTTTTGTATTTTTCAAATACTTCAAATACTTTTCTCAAGAACCCATAAGCCAATAACATCCTACTGCTCTTTATTTTGATAGCAATAATACCATCTTTTGCGGCAACTGCTTTTACCCCAACACTACCCGCTTCTTTAGTAATTACAGTTCCTGGAGCATCTGGTTGCATTGTATTTAGTAAGCGAACCGGAACATTTTCTTGCTGTGCTGGCCAAATACATGTAGGATGTAATATTTTTGCTCCGAAATAAGCCAACTCTGCTGCTTCTTCAAAACTCAACTGTTCAATTGCAACTGTTTTGCCTACTATGCGAGGATCATTATTGTGCATTCCATCAATATCTGTCCATATTTCGCAAACACTACTCTTAGTTGCCGCTGCAATTAATGATGCAGTATAATCACTTCCCCCTCTTTTTAAATTATCTACTTCGCCTCTAACATTTCTACAGATATAACCCTGTGTTATAAAAATATTTTTATTACTGTGCTTTTTAAGTAGCTGAGATAATTTTACTTTAATACTACCCAACTGTGGTTCTTCATTTACATCAATAGTCATGAATTCCAATGCAGGTAATAATTCATGATCAATTTTATTTTCTTCTAAAAATGCACTGAATAGCTTTGTACTCATTAATTCTCCCTGAGCTAATATATCTTTATTCAAAGCTTCGCTAAAAGATATTCTTAAAATAATATACAAAAACTCAAAATGTTCCGCTATAATTTCGTTTGCCTTTTTTCTTGCTAGTTCCGATACAAGTAATTCTAGTATGAAATTTTTATAATGTGCTTGCAATTTTTCAATTTGCTGCTTTGCTACAGACCTATCACCAATGGCTAAACTATTACTTATTTCTACCAATGCATTGGTAGTTCCACTCAATGCACTTAGCACTACAATTTTTTGATCATTATCTTTAGTGATCAATTGTGCAACTTCTTGCATACGTGTTGGCTTACCAACACTTGTACCTCCAAACTTCATTACTTTCATACGAACCCCTCCCCCAGTTTTTTGATGTTAAATAAAATTTTGTGAGCAAATGTAACTTACCTTGTTCATATTGAAAAGCTATTGACCAAATGGTCGCATATTAGCACAGTTGCAATTCTCTCCAGGCGCAACTTTAAAATAGTTGCAGAAATATTGATAATAGGCTAATCTGTATGCTGTTGTTGGAGATTGTTTTACCCCGCATTCTAACCCCCCATTAATTACATTCATTACAGCACCAAATCCTGGGAATCTTCCAGCTATTGTGTCTTTTGTTGCTGGCTTCCAAAGTCCAGCCATTATTTCATGGCAAGATGGTTTTGGAAATTGAGGGGTTACCCAAAACCAAAAAGCTGAAGCAAAACACAATACTGGATCAGTAGCAACCAAGGATGGATTTTGCAAAAGCTTGGTTTGATTGCCAAAATAATACTTACTGAACTGAGCATAATTATAATTCCAACTTAATTGCATCGGACCTCTACCATGATAAGATTGCCCTTTTACTGGTAGCATTTTTTTCTTTGTTGTATCACTATAATGATCGTTTCCTTTTTCGTATCCGCGCTCTTCTAAAAAATACAAGCCCCAAGCAAAATATCCTCTTGGTGCATCGTCCCATCCACCACTTGTTTCATGAGCTATGCTTGCTAAAAAAGCAGCAAGCTCTCGTTTCTTCTGATCTTCTGTTCCCTTGGATAAAAATATTGGAAATCTTTTTGCAGCTTTTATAAATGCAGCATAATTATAAAAATCTTTTTGCTTTAAAGTAGATGGATATTGATCCCGTATTTTCGAAATTGCATACCTATTTGGGAATATTTTATTCCATTCTTTTTCAGAAATATATTTTGCAACTGGTGGAAGTGATTGTGATTTTAGTTGAATAGCTACAATAAAGAAAATTAATATTAAACTATAAAATTTCATTTTCATAATCCTACTATATCAAATATCAATCCGGTTTCTTTCAATTCCTCTACAACAGCATCAACCAAAGGAATTCCTTCTGTTTTTCTTATGGCTTCCATTGCTCTTTCAGGATCTCCTGGTATTAAAACTGCATCATAGCCTTGTGCTGGTTTTGCATCCTTAAAACGCCTGATCCATTGATCCATATGATGTTTAAAATCGGTAGCTGGTCTAAATGCATCAATTCGCATAGCGCCAAAAAAATGCCCCAAACCCTTTCCTGGCATGTTTTCTGGCATTGGTATATATGCAGGAAAAGGTGGCGCCCACGGACCATAAGCAGCACCACTTAAAACGGCAGAAAAAATATCTACGATGCTTCCTAAAGCATATCCTTTATGACTTCCATGTTCTCTATCACTTCCCAATGGCAATAATGCTCCTTTCTTTTTTAAAATATTTGCATCGGTGCTCGCATTTCCATTCTCATCCTGCACCCAACCTAATGGAGCTTCCCCATTCTTACGTTGTAAAATTTCTAACTTGCCATTAGCTGCAGTTGTAGTGGCAAAATCTGCAACAAATGGTGGCTCATCTCCTGCAGGAACTGCTACTGCAATTGGATTGGTTCCCAACATTTTTTCGATAGAAAAAGTAGGCGCTACTAAAGCACTTGCATTGGTCATTGAAATACCAATCATATCTTCATTTAAAGCCATCATTGCATGATAACCTGCAATACCAAAATGATTGGAATTTTGAACACTCACCCATCCAGTTCCAACTTGTTTGGCTTTATCAATTGCCACTTGCATAGCAAATGGAGCAACTACTAACCCTAATCCAGCATCTCCATCAATTACAGCAGTAGAAGGCGTTTCATGAATAATGTGCATATTGGGTTTTGCATTTATTCTTTGTGCTTGCCATAATCTTATATATCCACTTAACCTCGCCACGCCATGACTATCTATACCTCTTAAATCGGCAGATAATAAAACTTTAGTAGCCAGTATTGCATCATTTTCATTACAGCCTATTGCTATGAAAACTGAAAGCGTAAATTGATATAATTGATCGTAAGAATATACTTGCATTTATTTGGAATTAACTAAAATGGCAAGTCATCAAAAGCTTCTGTTATTTCTGAAGCCGCAGGTGAAGATGCTTGTGACGAATTAGTTGCAGACGCCTGATAATTGCTATTGCTTCCTCCACTATCATTTGATTTACTACCCAATAATTGAACACTTGATACTCTTAGCGATAAAGTTGCACCATTTACGCCTTCTTTTGTAGTATACGTTCTCACATCAGGCTGACCTTCTACATAAACCTGTGTTCCTTTTTTTAAATAAGGAGCAATACCAGTTTTCTCTGTCCAATAAGCACAATCCACCCAAACAGTTTTATCTTTTTGATTTCCTTGTGCATCTTTAAACTTTTCAGTATGTGCCACTGTAAAATTGATCACATTTTTACCGCTTACGGTATTCACTAAGGCATCTTTTCCCAGATTGCCAATTGCTGTTAACTTAATCATAAGGTTCTTTTTATAAAAGTCTGAAAATTGAAATTAAGTAAAAGCGTATAAACCGCATATTTTAAGTTTTTTACCCCTAGTTGTTCTATTTTTGTCAAAATTGTGAGGTTATGAGTAGGAAGGGTAAAGTGTTGGTAGCTATGAGCGGCGGTATAGATAGTACCGTTGTTGCTTTAATGTTGCACCATGAAGGCTATGAAGTGATTGGAATTACCATGAAAACTTGGGATTATGCAACCAGCGGTAGCAGTACCAAAGAAACAGGATGTTGCAATATCGATTCTTTTAATGATGCTCGCCAGGCTGCTGTACATCATGGATTTCCGCATTTTATTTTAGATATTAGAGAGGAGTTTGGCGATTTTGTAATTGAGAATTTCGTTGACGAATATATTGCTGGCAGAACACCCAACCCATGCGTTATGTGCAATACACATATCAAATGGCGTGCATTACTTAAAAGAGCCGACGCATTGGATTGCGAATTTATTGCAACTGGTCACTATGCCGAAATTAATAAACATAGTAATGACAGATATTATATCAGCAAAGGGTTAGATGAAACCAAAGACCAGAGCTATGTTTTATGGGGATTGCAACAAGACTTATTAAGTAGAACAATGTTGCCATTGGGAGGATACCGCAAATCAGCAATTCG
>JAYVRC010000342.1:0-5706 GCA_043776615.1 Sphingobacteriia bacterium | reverse complement strand
TAAGCCGGCTTCGGCTAATTTTTGAGCTTGTTCTTCAGTAAGCATTCCAAGCGTACAACATACTTCCATCCCCATTCGATTTACGCCTTTTACCATGTCTAACACACTGTCAAAATCTCTATTATTTCTTACTTCTCTCCATGCTGCACCCATACAAAATCTTGTACTTCCTGCATCTTTAGCTTTTTGAGCATATGCTAATACTTCTTCTTTTTTCATTAATGCCTGTACTTCAATACCTGTAGTGTATCGAGCAGCTTGCGGACAATATGAACAGTCTTCACTACAACCCCCAGTTTTTATACTAAGAAGTGTACAAACTTGCACTTCGGCTGTGTCATTGTATTTTCTATGTAAGGTTGCAGCATTAAAAACAAGTTCTAATAGCGGACTATTATAAATTGATTCAATATCTGCAAGCGACCAATTATTTCGAATATCAGTATTCATTGATAATAGTTAAGTCACAAATATAAGAAAGGGGATGAATAAATATAATCAATCTTCATTGCGATGTTGACTATAATTCCTCCATTTTTCAATTACATTATTCATGTCTGGTGGTAAAGGAGATTCAAAAAAAACTTCCTCTTGCGTAATGGGATGAACAAAGCCTAACGTTTTTGCATGAAGTGCACAGCGGTTACAAACTTCAAAACAGTTATCTACAAATTGTTTGTATTTAGAATAGATCGTGCCTTTTAAAATTTTATCACCACCATATTCCCAATCGTTAAAGAGTGTGTGTCCCAAATGTTTCATGTGAACCCTTATCTGATGGGTTCTTCCGGTTTCCAAAATACATTCAACTAATGTTACGTAATTAAAATTTTCAATTATTTTATAATGGGTAATAGCATGCTTTCCTGTTTCCCCATCAGGATAGGCATCAAACATTTTCCTGTTTTGCTTATGCCTTGCAATATGTGCAACAATAGTTCCCTCATTTTCTTCGAAATTACCCCAAACCAATGCTACATAATTTCTTTTAACAGTATGGTTAAAAAATTGTTTCGCTAAATGAGCTGCAGCCTCACCTGTTTTTGCAACTACAATTAAACCAGTTGTATTTTTATCTATTCTATGAACTAATCCAAAACGTGGTAATTTTTCTTCGTCGATATTCGGGTTCTGATTTCTTAAATAATATGCTACTCCATTTAACATCGTGCCGCTAAAATTACCAACTCCAGGGTGTACAACCATATTGGATGGTTTATTAATTACCAATATGGCATCGTCTTCATAAACAATATTCAACGGAATATTCTCTTCCTTTAATATAGTGTGATCTGGGTTTATCAGGCTCATCACTACTATTTCATCTGCTGGTCTTATTTTATAATTACTTTTAACTGGTTTGCCATTTACTGTTAAAAAGCCGGCTTCAATACTTTGTTGAATTTTATTTCGCGTAGAGCCTTCAACATGCATTTGAATCCACTTATCTATCCGAAAAGGCTCCTGACCCTTATCTATTACGAAAGTTTTTCTTTCATAGAGATTTTCTGATTGTTCATCGGAAAGTAATTCAGTATCTACCTGCATATTACAAAAGTATAGTTCATTGTTCGTAGTTCAAAAAAAGCATTCATTATGATATTTTAACCATCAACTGAATTGTTTACTTTTGCACATGCAACAGCAAGTAATATTTGAAGATTTAGGAATTAAACCTTTTAAGGAAGTATGGGATTATCAAGAGCAGTTATTGAAAAAAAATGCCGATATAAAAGTATTATTTCGATTTACCAATGATGTTAAATTATCTGAAGTTGATTTACCAACATCGAATCATTTGTTGTTTGTAGAACATCTGCCAGTATACACTTTAGGAAAAAATGGCAAAGAATCACATGTACTAATTAGCGAAGAAGATAGAATTAAAAACGGTATAGAATATTATCATATTAATAGAGGAGGTGATATTACTTTTCATGGACCAGGACAACTTGTAGGGTATCCAATTCTTGATTTGGAAAAATTTAAAACAGATCTGGGATGGTATTTGCGAACTTTGGAAGAAGTAATTATTTACACGCTGGCTGAATTTGGAATTAAAGGAGAGAGAAGTATAGGTGAAACTGGTGTGTGGATTGATGCACATTTAAAAGGGAAGGAGCGTAAGATTTGTGCAATGGGGATTAAATGTAGTAGATGGATTACAATGCATGGTTTTGCATTTAATGTAAATACAGATCTAAATTACTTCAATCATATTATTCCATGCGGCATTGAGAATAAAACGGTAACCTCGTTAGAACAAGAATTGGGTAAAAAAATTCCTATGGATGAAGTGAAGTATAGGGTTAAAAAAAATTTCGAGAAATTATTCAATTGTGTATTGTTAACCAATTAATTTTTTTCAATTTGGAAACGATTCATTTCTATTATTTTGCCTTCTTCAAAGAGTTCAAATTTGAACCAACCTGTATGTAGAAAATTATTTTTTTCAATAATAATTTCTACTTCTGTAATTTTTTCTATTGTAAATAAAGTACTTTTATCAGTATCATAAATAATTAGTTTATACTTTAGTTGTTTTGCTTTAGGTAAATTAATGTAAATGTTTCCATTGTCGCCTATCGACAAATACTTTGATGATTTATCTTCTTTAGTTGACTTTTTGGGTAGTCTATTTTTTTTATTTTTAGAGGTTTGCATAGCCTGTTTGCTAAATTCACTAACACTCATAACTTTGGAGAAATAGTAGTCGCCTTCCTTAAGGGTATAAAAAATTCGATAATATACTTTGCTATTAATTGGTGCTTTCTTATCTATAAATCCATTTTCAGTTAATTCTGGTGACTGTGCTGAAAGGATGGTTCTAAAATTGTTGATGCTATCAGTAGATCGCTGTACCGCAAGTTGAGTGCAGGTTTTAAATGGGTTTTTCCAGCTGACTTTGTTATTCCCTTTTGTTATTTCTTCAACAGAAAAATCAGGAAGATATTTTTGTGCCTCCACTTTTTTTTGAAATAGGGAATTAGCGATTAAAAAAAGTATTATCGGTGTTAACTTCATTTTTACAAAGATAACAGTAGAAAATTAAAATAGTAACTCTCCATTTGTTAATGAAGCATTCCCTTGTAAACCGCCACTATGAATAACCAGTAGTTTGCTTTTTGGTTTAAAGTATTTGCTATTGATTAGTTCATTGGTTGCATAAAGCAATTTGCCGGTATAGACTATATCAGTGGGGATATTTTCGGTTATCCATAAATTATTCATGAAATTGATCAGGGGTTTAGTATAATTTGCATATCCTCCAAAATGGTAATCGTAATTTATTAAATAATTCTTCTTTTTATCATTTTGGGTTAATAGTGCACTGATTTCACTTTCGATGGAAAAATTATTTTTTAATGCATTAATACCAATAATTTGTTGGGTATTATTAGCTCGTTTAATAATACCAGCAATCATAGTTCCTGTGCCAACTGAGCAAATAATATTTGTATAATTAATAAGATGAAATAAAACTGAAATGGTGGCTGCCCCTTCAGCGCCAAGTAAACCATATCCACCTTCATTTACCAAAAGCCAATTTGGGATGTTGTATTCGTTAATTAAGTTATTTTTATTACGAAACATTTCGCGGGTTAAAAAATGGAGTTCCATTCCAAATGATTCAGCAGCCATTAAAGTAGAAGATAACTCAGCCGGTTTTTCACCTCTAATAAAGCCAATTGATGGTAATCCATTTTCTTTACAAGCATAGGCTAAGGCAACAATATGATTGGAGTAGGCTCCTCCAAAACTTGCGATACCATTTTTTTTGTATTTTATTGCTTCTTCAATATAAAATTTAAGTTTAAACCATTTGTTCCCATTAATTATCGGGTGTGCTAAATCTAGTCTTAGAATAGATGTTTCTACACCATTTTTTGATAATGAATATAGCTTTTGGGTGGGTATATTATTGATATTTAAATTCATTTAATGTAAGGTTCACTATTGATTATTGATTAGATTTGCTTTTTTGTAAAATTACGATATGAAACCTACCCTTGTTATTTTAGCTGCTGGAATGGCTAGTAGATATGGAAGTATGAAACAAATTCAATCTTTTGGACCTGCTGGTGAAACAATCATGGATTATTCTATTTATGATGCTATTCAGGCTGGATTTGGAAAAGTTGTTTTTATAATAAGGGAAGAATTTGCAGAACAATTCAAGTTGATTTTCGAACCTAAACTTAAGGGCAAGATTGAAACGGATTATGTTTTTCAACACTTAGTAGATTTTACTGAAGGATTTACAGTGCCTTCGGATAGAGTAAAACCTTGGGGAACAGCACATGCAGTTTTATGTTGCAAAGGAAAAGTTGATGTTCCTTTTATCGTAATTAATGCTGATGATTATTATGGTAGGGATGCATTTGTTAAAGCGTATACTTTTCTAACTCAACAATGCAATGAAAGCACATATGCTTTAATCGGTTATGAGTTACAAAAAACACTTAGCGAAAATGGAAGTGTAAGCAGGGGTGTTTGTACATCAGATAATGAACAAAACCTCACTAGTATTTCTGAGCGTACTAAAATTTACAGAAGTAATGATGGTGTTGTTTATGAAGATGAAACTGGCGTACATGAAGTTGCATCGAACAGTTTGGTTAGTATGAATTTTTTCTGTTTTGCTCCGGGGTTTATCAATTTTTGTGAGGAGTTATTCTCAACCTTCTTAACCGAAAAGGGAAATCAATTAAAGTCTGAATTTTTTATTCCCTTAGTTGCTAATGAATTTTTAAATTCTGGGAAAGGGGTATTAAAAGTTATTCCAACAAGTTCTAAATGGTTTGGAGTAACTTATAAAGAAGATGCAGTTGGTGTTCAATCGTCTATAAACAAATTGGTTGAAGATGGAATTTATCCAAGAAATTTATGGAATTAATTTAATAGTTATTTTCCGTAGGCTTTAACATAGTATACAAAATCTTCTACTTTACTAATTTGCGATTTCCTCTCAACATTTTTTAATGTTGTTTTAGACGGGAGTTTTATTTTTCTAAAAGAAGTGTCGCTATCTTTTAGACTTTCTACTATTGAATAAATATTTTTTGATTTTACTGCAAAAGTAACACCATCTGCTTGTGCTTGACGAGTACTTAAAACTCCAATAACATCTCCATTCTTATTAAATACTGGTGCTCCAGAGTTGCCGGGATTGGCACTAATTTGAATTTGATAAGAAAGCGAATCGCCATTGAAACCTGTTTTAGAACTGAGGTATCCCATTCCATAAACAATTTCGTTTCTTGGATAGCCCAAAGTAAAAATTTCTTCACCTAGGTCGGCATTGTTTTTTTGGATGCCATAAGGAATTGATTTAGCTGAAACATATTCAGCGTCAGTAATTTTTAAAATTGCAAGGTCTTTTTCTTGATCAATAAATACGATTGATGAATTGAACTCTTGTCCTTTATTATTTACAACCACAGCACCTGTGCCTCTGAGAATATGCGCATTTGTAACAATAAATCCTTTTGTATCGATAAGAAAACCAGATCCACCACTTAATAAGCGTGCATTCAAAGGAATTTTACTTTTTACTTCGTTGATGATTGTACCTTGATAAATTTGACTTCTTTTAACTGCTTCTAAATCCTTACCTAATTGTTGCAATTTAGGGTCATTCACCGTTGTTGAAAAATATACTGCTAAGCCGCTGATAAATAGGGCGATTACTCCACCAACAGATGC
>JAYVRC010000341.1:0-5710 GCA_043776615.1 Sphingobacteriia bacterium | reverse complement strand
ATTCATTGAAGCTAATAAAACAGGTGTTTGTTCGAGATACAAATTAATCATTTCAATAAGTAAATTCTTATTAGATTTTGTACGACGATACAAATAATCTAAATCAATATAATTATATTTTTTCACAGTTATATTTACTTTTTCAGGATTAATATTCTTTACTAATTCATCTGATGCTAATGCCAAGCTAATAATTTTACTGTAAAGTAAATTTTCATTTACGGGTTTTGATAAATAATCGTTCATCCCTATTTCTTTGCATTTAGCCAAATCTGTAGTTGTAACATCTGCTGTTAGAGCAATAATTGGAATTGAAGAATGCAATATTTTTCTGATATGCTCAGTGGCTTCAAAGCCATTCATCTCGGGCATTTGCAAATCCATTAAAATAATATCATATTCATTTAATAACATCATTTCAATGGCAATTTTTCCGTTTTCAGCTACATCAGGTATAAATCCAAAATCATTTAATAATGTTTTCATTAATAATTGATTCAAAGGAATATCTTCTACAACCAGCACATTTATTTTTTTTATTAGAACGTTTCGATTGATGATTTCAGTTTCTATTTGAATATTTTCATTCGCTTTAAGAAAATTTAGTTTAAAACTAAATTCAGAACCTACACCCACTTTACTTTTTACAGATATAGTTCCTCCCTGAGATTCTACTAAGTTCTTTACTATTGCTAAACCCAAACCAGTACCTCCATAAAGTCGTGATTTACCACCATTTGCTTGATGAAAATTTTCAAAAATATGGTCAATCTTATTTAATGGTATTCCTATACCAGTATCACTTACTTTAAATTCAAGAGTAATTGTTTCATTATCTTCTGAAATTAAGTGAACATTTACGGTTATTGCACCTTCACTTGTAAATTTAACAGCATTACTTAATAAGTTTAAAACTATTTGATGCAATCTAATAGAATCTCCAACTAAAACTTCAGGAATTTTTTTATCATAGACTTTGAATAATTTAAGATTTTTTTCTTGAATTTTAGACTCAAATAAATGCAACATTGAAGTCATAGAAGCGGCCAATTGAAAAGGTATTTGCTCAAACTTCATTTTACCTGCATCAACTTTTGCAAGATCTAAAATATCATTAATTAAAACTATTAATGCGTCTCCGCTTAATTTAATAGCTTGTAAATATTCATTTTGCTTCTCAGAGACCGATGTTTTTAATAACACTTTTGTAAATCCGATTATAGCATTCATCGGTGTTCGAATTTCATGGCTCATATTCGATAAAAACAGCTGTTTTGACTTAACAGCATCTTCGGCAACTCGCTTAGCAGTTTCAGCTTTTTTTTGAACTTCTTCAGCAACATTAGCTGCATTTTCAATAGCATGTTTAGCCTCTAATAATTCAGATGCAATTCTATTTTTCTCAGTAACATCTCTAGCTACTATTACTATACCCAATACATTCCCTTGATCATCTTTATATTCAGATCCATTAAATAAAACTTCAGTAAGTTTACCACCTTTATGCCGAAGTGTAAGAGGCGAATCTGCTACAGAACCTTTTGCAAAAACTTCTTTATAAATCTCTCGTGCCTTATTTGTTTCAGTAAAATAATTAAAAAAATCAGTACCAGTTAATTCTTCCCTAGTAAATCCAGTTATACCTGAAGTAGCCTGATTCATATCTATAATCTTTCCTTCAATATTAATTGTAACCAAGGGATCTAAACTTGCTTCAATAATACTCCTTGCGTAATGACCATACATAAATTAAATATTAAGTTAGTTACCAATTTCTTCAATTGGACTCCTATTTTTATCTTTCAACTGTTTAAAATGAGAAGGAGTAAGCCCAGTTATTTTTTTAAATTGATTCGATAGATGAGCAACACTACTATAATTTAGTTTCCAAGCAATTTCAGTAATATTTAATTCATCATAAATGATCAATTCCTTTATTCGTTCAACTTTATGAATAATAATAAATTGTTGTATTGTTAATCCTTTAACTTCCGAAAACATATTTGATAAATAAGTATAATCGTGATTTAACTTGCTACTAATATGTTCGGAATAATTAACAGTTGGTAGATCGTCGGTGAAATGTACCATTTCAATAATTACATTTTTAATTTTTTCAATAAGTACAGATTTTTTATCATCCATTAATTCAAATCCATCAGCTTTTAACGCCAATCGAAGCGCTTCATTTTGCTCAACGCTTAAGGTCTCCATAATTTCTACTTCTCCCAATTCTAAAAAGACAAAATTGAGATCAAGTTTTCTTAGGATTTCTTTAACTGCAATTTTGCAGCGGCTACTTACCATGTATTTAATGAACAGTTTCATACTATTTTAACTTTGCTCAGTTGTAATTAAATTCACAATAACAATAAAGGTGCGAATACTAAAACGTATAATTATTACATAGAATTAATTAATTGTTACAGAATTCACAGATTATAATATAATGGAGAGCAAAACTTGAACAAAACAAGTAATTCGCTCAATTGTAATATAATCAATTTTGTTGTATTAATTGTTATACCTTAATAACTAAAGCTTGGTAGAGAATTTCAACAGGATGAAGCGCCTGAACCAATGTTCCATCTTTTATTTGATGCCTACAAGAAGTTCCAGCTGCTGCAATAACATGATCGGTCTTTAATTTTCTTACTGCTGGGAATAAAACCAACTCACCTACTTTTTGTGAAACTTCATAATGTTCTTGTTCATAACCAAATGAACCAGCCATTCCGCAACATCCAGATGGAATAATAGTAACTGAATAATTCACAGGTATGCTCAACATATTTTTTATAATATCTTGAGTAGACAAAACCTTTTGATAACAATGTGCATGAACAGCAATTTGTTTCTCTTCCAATGTGAATTGTTGCTGAACAATACTACCATTTTTAAATTCTTTATTAATAAACTCCTCTATAGTAAATACATTTTTCGAAAGTTTAATTGCTTGTTGCTTATTAGAGGAAATTGCTAAATCGATGTATTCATCTCGTAAAGTAAGAATTGCAGAAGGTTCAACTCCAACAATTGGAATATCAATAGATACAATTTTTGATAACAAAAGAATATTGGTATTAATAACGACTGCAGCCTTTCGTATAAGACCTTTTGATAAATATGTTCTCCCACTTTCTTCATGCTGTGGAATAATTACTTGATAACCCAAAGCCTCTAGCAATAAAATGGCTTTTTGACCAATTGAAACATCCAAATAATTAGTAAACTCATCACAGAAAAAATACACTTTTTTTTGTTGCTCAATAATTGGCCTATTTAAAAACCATTTTTGTAAAGTTGTTTTTGCAAGAAGCGGTATTGTTCTATCTGGATGAAACCCTACTATTTTATTGGCTAATTTCCTTAGTTTAGTATTTTTAAAAATAAAATTATATACCAAAGAGAATTTTGAAGCCAATTTCATTTGTGCAGTAAAATTTCCAATCATTGTAGATCGAAAAGGAGTTCCAATTTCATCATAATAATGTTGTAAAAACTCAGCTTTCATTTTAGTAATATCAACACTAGATGGGCATTCTATCTTACATCCTTTGCAACTCAAACACAAGTCCATTGCATCTTTAATTTCTTCATGATTATACGGATGCAAATCACTCGTATTACTCAAAAATTGTCGCAATATATTGGCCCTTGCTCTAGTAGTGTCCTTTTCGTTTCGAGTAGCCATAAAACTAGGACACATCAATCCCCCACTAATTTCACTTTTCCTACAATCACCAGAACCCGAACATTTTTCGGCTAATCGAAGTATTCCTCCATCCGCGGAAAAATCGAATATTGAATTTATAGAAGTTGTCCTATTTAGTTGATCAACTCGCAACTGAGTATCCATTGCAGGAGTATTCGTTATTTTACCGGCATTAAAAATATTGTTTGGGTCAAAAATTTGTTTTACTTTTTTGAATAGATTGTAGGTTTCTGGCCCAACCATTGTTTCAACAAATTCTCCTCGCAGTCTACCGTCGCCATGTTCTCCAGATAATGAGCCATTGTATTTTTTTACCAACAATGCTGTTTCTTGTATAATATTCCTGAATTGACTTAATCCTTCACTTGTTTTTAAATTGATAATGGGCTCAACATGTAATTCACCAGCACCTGCATGCGCATAATAGGATGCGTTTACATTGTATTTGTTTAGTATTAATTGTAATTCTCGAATATAATCAGGTAAATCATCGGTTGAAACTGCACAATCTTCAATTAAATTAACCGGTTGGGCATCGCCTTTTATGTTTCGCAATAAACCAAGCCCTGCTTTTCTAATATCCCATGCCGATTTAGTATCGGCATTAAATAGTATTGGATAAGCATAACCAACTTTAGCTTCTTGCAATGAATTAATTAATAAATTGACTTTATAATTAAGCAATTCCTTGGTATCTTCCATAAACTCTACCATCAGCATCGCAGCAGGGTCACCCTCAATAAAAAAACGATTCTTATGAAACTCAGGATGATAAATGGTAAAGTCCATTATAAACTTATCAACCAATTCAACAGCCATTGGTCGATGTTTTAAACAAATGATATTTGCCCTTAATGATTCATCAATTGATGTACAATGTATACAAATAAGTCCCACTTCTTTTGGTGGAAGATCTAATAAATTCAACTTTACTTCTGTTATAAATGCTAAAGTGCCTTCTGATCCTGCAATTAATTTACATAAATTAAATGGCTTCCCATCTTTTGTAAAAGGCTGCATATTGATTAAGCTATCCAATGCATAACCTGTATTTCTGCGAATTACATTTGATGCAGGAAAATTATCATGAATCAATTGCTGATTTTTTTTATCATTAAGCAATTCATATAATGCTTTATATATTGTTCCTTTTAAACCAATAAATGATTCAAAATTTTCAATATTTTCACAAGAAATAACAACTTCAGTTCCATCACTTAACAAAACAGTAGCTTCTAACAAATGATTGCGAACATCTCCCCAAACAATACTATGCAGACCACATGAATTGTTGCCCACCATTCCTCCAATCATTGCTCTGTTGGCAGTTGATGTTTCTGGCCCGAACATTAATCCAAATCCTTTCAAATAATGATTTAAATCATCTCTTATAACACCAGGTTGAACACGAACCCATTTTTGGTCTACATTAACTTCTATTATTTGGTTAAAGCATTTCGAAATATCTACAACAATGCCGTTCCCAACAACTTGACCAGCCAATGATGTACCTGCTGCTCTTGGAATTAAAGTAGTTTTCTGATAATTGGCAAAAGAAATCAACAACTGGATATCTTTTACAGATATAGGTATAGCTACAGCCAATGGTTTCTCTTGGTAAACAGAAGCATCTGTAGAATATGCTAATAATTGAACTTGATGGTTGGAAGATGCATTAAAATAAAATGCTCCTTCTAATTGTTGAGCTAAATGATTTAATTGTTTTTCAATCAATATCCCCATTAGATATTACTTCATTTTAAGATTCATTCAAAATTAATACTAGGCATTATGCTGATAGTAAGGAACTTCATCAACTTTATCTTCCTCTTTTTGATTCCAATAAGCCTGTGTAACAACATGTCCCTTATATGTTTTAAGCACTCTGCCAAAAATTGCATTAATAGCGTTAAATGTATAATCAGTAACACCAACAGTAAAAGATACAGGCAATGGCGCAGTTTCTATATTTATTTCATCTTCTTCTTTAGGTGC
>JAYVRC010000340.1:0-5728 GCA_043776615.1 Sphingobacteriia bacterium | reverse complement strand
ATGCATTTGCTGCAACGCTTATTACCCCCTTCATACCACAAGCAAGTTGAGGAAGCGCTAAAGCATCATCTCCACTTACAACTAAAAAATCAGCTGGCTTATCTCGCAGAATTTGCATGCATTGTGCCATATCACCACTTGCTTCTTTTATACCGATTATATTATCAACTTCATTTGCTAATCGCAAAGTAGTAGAAGCGCTCATATTGCGACCTGTTCTTCCAGGGACATTGTACAATACAACTGGTTTAGGAGAAGCTGCTGCTACCATTTTATAGTGTTGAAATATTCCTTCTTGAGAAGGTTTATTATAATAGGGAGAAGCACTTAAAATAGCCGTTGCTTTTTCTAATGGAAAATGAGTTAGATCGTGAATAAGATCAGCAGTATCATTTCCTCCAATTCCTACTACTACAGGAATTCTATTTGCTACTTTATCATAAGTATAATTAAGAATGTCGATTTTTTCGGGATTGGTTAGCACCGGTGTTTCGCCGGTAGTACCCAATGAAACAAGATATTCAACGCCAGCATTAATCATTGCATCAATAACTTTATCTAGTGCATTAAAATCTATTTTATTATTTTGTGTAAATGGAGTGATTAATGCTACTCCTGTTCCTCTTAATTGTTCTTGTATTTTCATATTAATTTAAAAGCTTAACTATTTATTTATTCTGCAGTAACTTCTTCCCAAAATCCCATTTTGCCATATTTTTCTATACGATCATTTACTCGTTCTTGAGGAGTTTTGTGTTTTAATTCTCCTAATGCTTTAGTGATATAACTTTTTAAAATATCAGCTGCATCTTTATAATCCCAATGAGCACCACCAATTGGTTCATGTACAATTTCATCTACCAAACCAAAACTTTTCATATCGGTAGCAGTTAATTTTAATTGTTCTGCTGCAGTTTCCTTCTTTTCCCAGCTTCTCCATAAAATAGAGCTACAGCTTTCTGGAGAAATTACGGTGTACCAGGTGTTTTCCATCATCAGTACTTTATCACCAACACCAATACCTAAGGCTCCGCCACTTGCACCTTCACCAATTATAACAATCACAATTGGAACTTTTAAACGCATCATTTCATAAATATTTCTAGCGATGGCTTCTCCTTGTCCTCTTTCTTCTGCTTCAAGCCCCGGAAATGCTCCTGGTGTGTCTACTAATGCAATGACAGGCTTATTGAATTTTTCAGCCAATTTCATCAACCTTAGTGCTTTTCTATAACCTTCGGGATTGGCCATTCCAAAATTGCGCATTTGTCGCATTTTAGTATTCACACCTTTTTGTTGTCCAATGATCATAACAGTTTCGCCATCTAACTGAGCAAAGCCACCAACCATTGCTTTATCGTCCTTTATGTTTCTATCACCATGAAGTTCAAGAAAATTAGTACACATATTTTCAATGTACTTTAAAGTGTAGGGCCTATCGGGATGTCGGCTTAATTGAACTTTTTGCCAAGGAGTAAGATTAGCAGTTATTTCTAGCCTTTTATCAATGATAGAGTCTTCTAATTGCTTTAAAGTTGAGGTATAATCGATTTTAGGATTTTTCTCTGCAAGCTTTTTAGTGTCATCAATTTGTTCATATAATTCTTTGATAGGCTTCTCAAAATCAATGAATTGTCTGTTGGGGTATTGAGGCATATTTGCAAATTAAGTAAGTAAAAATAGGGATTGCATTTTTTTTTGAAAAGATTTGTTTAAAAAAGGGGTTTCCCCTTATCTTTGCCGTCCTTTAAAAAGGATGGATCGGTAGTTCAGTTGGTTAGAATGCCGCCCTGTCACGGCGGAGGTCGCGGGTTCGAGTCCCGTCCGGTCCGCAAAAGCTTCTCAAACGAGAGGCTTTTGTTAATTATGGCCATTATGGGCAGATATTACCCTCAATCACCTAATTCCATAATCATTTTCTTAAATTTTATATCCTTTTTAACGAATTTGAGTTAGGTCTTTAAATTACGCATTTGTTGCATTTCAACTAAATGCCTTAATTTCGCAATAGATGAAAAGAAATCTATCTATACAGTCTAAAGCTGGCTTTCTATTAATAATATTCGCTCTGAATACTGTTATTGGATTAGCTTGTTCTTTAGGTATAGATATAAATTTCAATTCTAATCATCATAAAAAGGAACAAGTAACAAAAATACCCATTCATATTCATACCGATGGGAAAAAACATGATCACCATAATAAAGCCAGCAATCAAGGTCATAAAGAGAAGAACTCCCCTGAAAAAGGAGGTTGTTGTAATAATGAAGTAGTTAAGTTTCAAAATATAGAGAAAAAAATTAATCCAAAACCAACAATTAGCGCCCCAGTATTTGTAGCAATTACAAGTACTTTTCCTGCAGTTAATATAGTAAATGCTACAAGGTTTTCGCCTCATAAAAAAATAGTACGTTTCTTTTACCCCCCTCCTACGGATATACTTATAGCAATTCAACGTTTCCAGATTTGATTATTGTAACTGTGTTTGATGTCATTTGCACATCGAACTAATTGCATTTTGCTCAATTGCAAATTGTATTGTTCAGTTATTGTAATCACTTTTTATGTTTATACGTATCACATTAATTTTTATAAGTCTTTTAGGTGCGGCTGCTTCTTTTTGCCAAAATCAAATTACAGAGGCAGATGCAGTTATTATGGCTATAAAAAATAATAAAAATATTTCAGCAGCTGATTTAGTTATCAAGCAACAAAAGCAGTTGCTTAAAAGTAGCATCAACCTACCCAATCCTGAGTTGTTTGTTGAAAGTCCTACTGGCAATTTCTATACTGGAAGTTTTACACAATCAATAGAATTCCCTACAGTTTATAGTAAACAATATCAATTGCAAAAGCAGCGCATTGGTTTGGTTGAAAAAGAAAAGACTGTTACAGAAGCTGAAATAAAATACCAAATAAAGCAGTTGTATTTATTACTACAATATGAAGATACACTACAAAAACAATTGCATATTCAAGATACAACTTATGAAAAAATTACAAATTCTGCAAGCCGCCAGTTTGATGCAGGACAAATTGATTACCTCCAAAAAGTCTTCACCGAATCCCAGTATGGAGAAATACACAATCAATACCTGCAATCACAAATAAATGGTAGAAATCTACAAAATCAATTGCAATTTTTAACTGGTTTAAATGAACCATTCAGGGCCGTTCCGTTGACTAATCAATTATCAGATATAGCTATACTGCAGGATAGTGTTTCGTTAATTTCTAATCCTTCTTTTCAGTTATACAAACAAACAGAAGTTATCAGTCAAAAAAACATTGAACTCCAAAAAAGTAAGGCATTACCTGGTTTAGCATTTGGATATTTTAATCAGGGCGAAAGAACTACTCCCATTGGGAATCGTTTTAGGTTTGGCATTACAGTCCCGTTATGGTTATGGCAATACAAAGGCAATATTAATGCTGCAAAAACCGAATTAGACATTAATAAGCAAAAAACAAACGGATTGCAACAACAAATTGCTGTGCAGATAATACAGGCACAAAATGGTTTAGAAATAAATGAGCAGTCATTAAAATATTATCAAACAACGGGTATAAAAAAAGCCACGGAAATTATAAATACTGCCAAACGTTTTTTTGCAAGTGGCGAAACTGATTATATCAACTACCTACGAAATATTAATGAAGCCTATTCAATACAACTAAAATACATAGAAGCAATAAGGAATTATAATCAAAGCATACTTTCTATAAAATATTTAACTGGAACATTATGATACGTAGCTTTTTAATATTATTAATTATACCATTTTCGCTTTTAGCGCATGATGGCGAAGATCATGGTGATACAAAAAAAATCGCTTTAAAGCCAACTGCTTATTTCAGCAGTGAAGCAGTTTCTGATAAATATGAACTGCTTTTAAAATACCAGCCCTTAGAAGCAGGTAAAGAAGCAGTATTGAAATTATATGCGAGCGATTTTAATAGCAATGCATTCATTGACAGTGCTACAATACAAATTGCAGTTGCAGGTAACCCCAATATAAAATTAACAATAAAGCAGGTTGATAAAGGCGTATATGAATTAAGAGGATTATTTCCTGAAAAGAAAGCATACAACTTAACAGTAAATATAAATTCTACATTAGGTCCCGATTTGATTTTGATAAAAAACATTGAAATTGGAAAAGAATTGACAGTTGTTCATGAGGAAGAACAATTTACTAATCACTGGTATCAAAGCACCCCATTCTATATAATTATAAGCACACTTATAGGAATGATATTGATGTTTTTTATTATGAAAAAAACAAATCGAAAAGTAGCAACTTCAATTATTATTTTATGCAGCTTCCTACCAACTGCTACTTTAAACACAATAAGTGCCCATGATGGAGTGGACCATGCTAGCGGTGCACCTAAAAGTGGTGCAATAACAAGTACATTTATTGTTGAAAAAGAATCTCAATTTCTATTCTCTATTTTAACTCAAAAAATTAAAACAGGCGATTTCAATCAATCAGCACAAGTATTAGCCACAGTGGTAGCATCGCCACAAGGAAGGGCTGTAGTACAATCTCCACAGACTGGAAAAATAATTTCATTAAAAGTTACACCCGGTCAAACTGTTGGTGTAAGTCAGGTAATTGCAGTTATAGAACAAACCATTGATGCTGGAACTCAATCAAGTATAATTGCACAAAATAGCGACTGGAAAGCGAAACGCAATGAGGTAGAAGCACAATACACAGCAGCAAAAATTCAATATGATAGGTTGATGAAGTTAGAAGATATTGCGGCCAAAAAAGATATTACAGAGGCGAAAGCAAGATTGGAACAAGCAGAAAAAAACAAAGTATTGTATCAGAATATTCCTTTGCAAAAAGTACAAGGTGCAAAATATTTTAACCTGGTTTCTCCTATAACCGGCATAGTGGGCAATTACAATTATTCAGTTGGGTCTTTTATTAACAGTGGCGAAACTTTATTAGAAGTCACCAACTTAAATAAAGTATATATAGAAGCACAGTCGTTTACAACTGATGCCAAACAACTCAAAGAATTAGCAAGTATAACCACCTCATCAAATAATAAAAATGATACTACACTTTATCAATTAAAATTAATATCCGCTGCACAGGAAGTAAATGCTGCCAATCAATCGCAGAAAGTAATTTTCGAAATTATAAACCCTAAAGGGCAATTTAAAATTGGCGAAAATATCAATCTTTATTTATCCTCAAAAATTGTTGCTACACAGTTATTAGTTCCCAATGAAGCAATTACAGCGATAAATGGAAAGCCAGTTTTATTTATCAAAGACAAAGCAGAGCAGTATAGCATTAGTTACATCAGCTTAGGCGCCACCAATGGAAAATACACCACCATCTTGAAAGGTGTTGAGGTAGGTGAAAGAATAGTTAGCAAAGGTGTTTATCAAATGAAAACAATTTATCTCAATCAATAAATATTTATCAATCAATAAAAACAATACAATGAAACAATTAAAAATGGCCTTGATGGCAATCATTACAATTTTCTGTATAAATACAGTAAATGCTCAAACAAAAAAAGACAGTACTTCAAAACATGAGCACACCATGACATTTCAATGTCCTATGAAATGTGAGGGCAATAAAACATATGACAAAGCAGGTAAATGCCCTAAATGTAATATGAACTTGAAGGAAGTTGCTAAAGAAAATGTTGAGACTGCAGCGTATCAATGCCCAATGAAATGCGAAGCAGAAAAAAC
>JAYVRC010000339.1:0-5744 GCA_043776615.1 Sphingobacteriia bacterium | reverse complement strand
AACAATCAAGTAATTAATAAAATTTTGTCGCACCCATTCTTCAGGAGTTAATAGTATCCACTTTTTTCTAATGCCATCAAAAATATATTCTTTGTCTTCCTCTTCTTTTATACGAGGAGAAAAAGGTGGATAGGCAATCGTCATGGTAAATTGTTCATTATAAATTGTGGAGACTTCACTGAAACTGGTTGTAAAAATGAGTACTTATTTGTATATTCACAAGTTAAACTAATGTTGGTTGTTTTTATTAACCAATAATTTAATTTTGAAAAGATGAAAACGAAAGAAGAAATAGTTAAAAACTGGTTACCAAGATACACAGGCGAAAAACTCGAAAATTTTGGTAAATATATCTTACTTACCAATTTTAGTAACTACGTAACCATGTTTGCTAAATGGAATAAAGTAAAAGTGGTGGGTGCAGACAGGCCAATGCAATGTGCTACAGCAGACGGTATTACCATAATTAATTTTGGCATGGGAAGCCCTGGTGCTGCCACAATCATGGATCTTTTAACTGCTATTGAGCCAGAAGCAGTTTTGTTTTTGGGTAAATGCGGGGGACTTAAAAAAAGAAATAAGCTAGGCGATTTAATTTTGCCAATAGCTGCAATAAGAGGAGAAGGTACTTCCAATGATTATTTTCCCGCAGAGGTTCCTGCAATGCCTGCTTTCGCTCTTCAAAAAGCCATTTCTACAACTATACGACTTCACAAAGTGGATTATTGGACTGGAACTGTTTATACCACCAATAGAAGGGTTTGGGAGCACGATGAAGAGTTTAAGGAATACCTTACTAAAGTAAGGGCTTATGCAATAGATATGGAAACCGCTACCATTTTTACAGTAGGCTTTTTCAATAAGATCCCTACAGGAGCTTTATTATTAGTAAGTGATCAACCAATGGTACCAGATGGTGTAAAAACTGAAGCCAGTGATAAAAAAGTAACCGAAGAATTTGTTGATCGGCACCTTAAAATTGGAATTGACTCGTTAAAACAGTTAATCAACAAAGGACTTACTGTGCGCCATCTTAGGTTCTAATCCTTCCAAAGAAAGGGAAATAAAATATAGGCTAATGCAATAATCATTAAATCTAAGGCAATAAGCATTGCAATCATATTCCACCAACCAAGTTGTACAACAGAAGAAAATGCAGCTGAACTAATTTTCATCAACAATAATAATTGTGGTATGATGATAGGGAAACCCATTATTGCCATCATCGCTGATTGTTGTTGGGCTTTAGCAGCAATTGCAGCTAAAAATGTAAATACTAAGCTTAAACTAATTCCCCCTAAAATGCTGATCAATAGAAATTCACCCATTTTGCCAATTGGGTTGCCCAATAATATCGTAAAAATAGCCAAGCTTAATAGGTTCATCAATAACATAAGTATTGCATTGAATCCTAGTTTTGATAATACAAAATTGGTGGGACTAACTATAGAATAATAATACAACATTCTGCCCCTGCTTTCTTGCAAAAAACTTTTGGCAACTGCATTAATACAAACAAATAATTGGAGCACCCAAAAAAGTCCATTCCATACTTTTTCTTCTGGCATTCCCATCGATAAGTATACAACAAAAGTAGTAGAAGCTATATATAATAATATTCCGTAAAAGGTATACTGCTGGCGAGTTTCCAGCAGTAAGTCTTTTTTTAAAAGTGTTAATATAATCGTTTTACTATTCATTGATGCATTTTCTGCAACGTGGTTCATAGGTTTCTTTTTCTCCTAATAAAACCTGCCCCTCAGCAGCCGTTTTTCGATAAGAGATATTGGCAATATTTCCGCATTTCATGCAGATAGCATGAAGCTTAGTTATGTAATCAGCAATGGCCAATAAATTCGGCATTTGTCCAAATGGTTTACCTAAATAATCCATATCTAATCCTGCAACAATAACACGAACTCCCCTTAAAGCCAGTTTTTCGCATACATTCATTATTTCATCATCAAAAAACTGAGCTTCATCAATTCCAACCACATCTACATCCTGTGCCATTAATAAAATGGTTTGTGAATTATCTATCGGCGTAGATAAAATAGTATTGGCATCGTGGCTCACCACTTTTGTTTCATCATATCTAATATCAATTGCTGGCTTAAATATTTCTACTTTTAAATTGGCAATTTTGGCTCTTTTAAGTCTACGTATTAGTTCTTCTGTTTTTCCACTAAACATACTACCGCAGATTACTTCAATCCAGCCTCTTTTTTCTCCCCACATATTAGGTTCTATAAACATCGAACAAAATAAATTTATTAATTAAACGTTATTACCTATACTGAAATGTAATTTCAGCCATCCCCCAAAAGTATTGTTTCCAATGGAAAGAGTTGGTAATTTAATCAATAAATTAAAAGAACAGTTTGAACAACAAGCTAGTGCTGAAAATCTATCCATAACTGCACAATTATTATTATCAGAATTGCAGTTCAATCAAAAAGTGGAATTTTTACAAGGGAAAGTGTCTGTTATAATGCCTTCAGTTCAAATAAGTTCACTCAAAAACCAGGAAATAAATGTTGAAAATCCTGCTTTATCAAATCCAGTTTTTGATACACCTTTTGAAATACCCACTCTTGCAAATCAGCATTTCCCCGAAAAATCAATTGAAGAAACTCCATTCAAGGAGGTTTTTTCATTGAATAATAACATTAATAACAACGATCATTTAGAACTGAATGATCAGTTAAAAGAAGAAAGGGTTGAAGTAATAGCAAAATTAGAAGAAACCCCCATTCGCGATTTGAGAAAAGCCATCAGCATAAATGATAAATATCTTTTTGCTAATACACTATTTAGGGGAGATGAAAACATGTACGAAAGAAGTATTAAAACGATCAATAGTTTTAGTATTTACCCAGAAGCTCAATATTGGATTCAGCGTGAATTAAAAGTAAAGTTGGGATGGGCAGAAAGCGATGATACAGTAAAGCATTTTGATCATTTGATCAAAAGACGATTCTCTTGAATATAATTCATTATTTTATTGGTTGAACCTGATTGGTCTACTACAAATTTTAGAGCAGCTGCACCAACACTATTTCTTTTTTGTTGATCAGTTAATAAATCAGTGAAGATTGTTTCAAGTTCAATCAAATCAAAAGCTGTAAAAGCTCCTCCGATTTCAATTAAATTAATTGCTTCTAAATATTTATCATAAACCGGTCCGAACACAACAGGAACACCGTATACTGCTGCTTCTAAGGTATTATGAACACCTTCTTCGGTAAAACCTCCGCCAATAAAAGCAATGGTTGCATAATGATATAAAGAACTAAGCATTCCCATATTATCTATCACCAAAGTTCTGTAAGATTTGTTAGTGTTTTCTGCTGTTGCGTTTTGATAGTTTGAATATAAAACTGCATCTGGGTAAAATTGCAAACATTCATCCAATCTTTCTTTTTCAATATCATGTGGAGCAATAATAAATTTTATATGCTTATTGGTAATTGCAAAATGATGCAATGCTTTATCGTCTTCACTCCAAGTACTTCCAGCAATAATTACTAGATCATTGGCACAAAATTTTTCAATGATATTATTAGGTTTAAATTGATGGGCAATTTTAATTACTCGATCAAATCTTGTATCGCCTGTTACTGCTATCATTTTATTAAAACCAATGCTTTCTAGCAGAAGTTTAGAAGCATCATCTTGAACAAAGAAATAGCTAAAATTGGCCAACATTTTTTGATAGAATTCTCCATATTGTTTAAAGAATATTTGGTCTTTTCTAAAAATTGCAGAAACAAGTAAAGTGGGAATTTTTTTGTTGTTTAACGCATCCAAATAATAATGCCAAAATTCATATTTAATAAAAATGGCCAATTTAGGTTGAACTATTTCAAGGAATTTATATGCGTTACTTTTGTTATCCATAGGCAAGTATGCTATATAATTAGCAACTGGATTGTTTTTTTGTACCGAGTAGCCAGATGGAGAGAAAAATGTGATCAATAAAAAATAAGTTGGGTAATTTTTTTTAAGTTGTTCGGCAACTGGAAGTCCTTGTTCAAATTCACCTAAAGAGGAACAATGTATCCAAATTACCGGTCGTGTTTCGTTCAATAAAACTGAACTTAGTTCATCAAATAAATGCTTTCTACCCAATACCCATAATCGAGCTTTGGAATTAAATGGTGCAATTAATTTTGCAGCTAGTGGATAAAGTAAAACGAATAATTGGTACAAAAACTTCATTAGCTACAAATTTATAGGCATAAATGGACTGATATTTAGTGAATTTACAAATTCTTTGTCTACCTTTTTTATGTTATTTTCGTTCTTCAACAGAATGATCTTATGCGGCCAATTCAGATGGTAGATACTAAAACCCAATACCTCAATATTAAAACGGAAGTTGATACTGCTATACATGATGTTTTAGATACAGCGGCATATATTAATGGAAAACCAGTTCAAGAGCTTGCAGTTGCCCTGAGTAATTACTTAAATGTGAAACATACAATTCCATGTGCCAATGGAACAGATGCATTGCAAATTGCAATGATGGCTTTGGATTTACAACCCGGTGATGAAGTAATAACTCCGTCCTTTACCTATATAGCAACTACAGAGGTAGTGGCTTTGTTGAAGTTAACACCTGTTTTTGTAGAGGTTGATCGTAAAACATTTTGTATTGATCCAGAGTCGGTTCGTAAAGCAATTACGCCAAAAACAAAAGCAATTGTTCCCGTACATTTATATGGACATGCAGCGCCGATGGAAGTAATTATGCAAATTGCCAAAGAGCATAATTTATATGTAATTGAAGATAATGCCCAAGCAATTGGATGTGATTATACATTTTCGGACGGAACGGTAAAAAAAACTGGGACTATTGGCACAATCGGTGCTACTTCTTTTTATCCATCTAAAAATTTAGGCGCTTATGGAGATGGGGGCGCAATTTTTACCAATGATGATGAATTGGCACATAAAATGAAAATGATTGCCAATCATGGTCAACAAAAAAGATATTATCATGAAGTTGTTGGATGTAATTCTCGGCTAGATACTTTACAAGCAGCCATTTTAAATATTAAATTAAAATATCTCGATCAATACAATAAAGCAAGACAAGCTGTTGCTCAATTTTATAATAATTCATTTGCAAACAATGCTAAAATTATAACTCCCTTTGTTGCAGATTATAGCTCACATGTTTACCATCAATATACTTTACAGTTAGTTGGCATAAATAGGGATGGTTTAAGTGAATACTTAGCCACTCAAAAAATTCCTTCTATGATTTATTATCCTGTACCAGGGCATAAGCAAGCAATGTTTGCATCTTTTGGGTTACCAAAAATTGAACTAGCTGTAACTGATCAATTAACCAATTGTGTGATTTCTTTGCCAGTTCATACCGAAATGGACAAAGAACAGTTGTCATTTATCACTTCAAATGTTTTAAAATTTATTAATCAATAATTTATGAAAATAGCAGTAGTAGGAACAGGTTATGTAGGCTTAGTTACTGGAACTTGTTTTTCTGAAACAGGAAATAAAGTTACTTGTATAGATATTGATCAATCTAAAGTTGATAAATTATCTAATGGAGAAATTACTATTTATGAGCCAGGGCTAGAAAAAATATTTCTGCGTAATTTAAAAGAGGGCAGATTGGTTTTTACTACGAACCTTGCTGAAGGAGTAAAAGATGCAGAGATAATTTTTTTAGCATTGCCAACACCTCCAGGAGAGGGCGGTGCTGCCGATTT
>JAYVRC010000338.1:0-5745 GCA_043776615.1 Sphingobacteriia bacterium | reverse complement strand
ATAGTCCGGATAGTGGTTTAGGTAAAGTAGTCCCTTCTAAAGCACAGGACTGGCTATTTGAAGACATTGTTCATTTAGATACCATTAGAAAAGACGAGTACGATTATTACACAAAAGTACTATTGTATTTTTTAGACCCAACAAAAATAAAAGGCAGATTAAATACGATTGATGATCCTGCGGCCAACAGAACTTTTTATAAGCCAGAAGAAGATGATTTTTTTAAATCAGACAATGTAATAGAATTACAATGGCTATTAGCTGAAATACTTAATGATGCTGATATTAGATCAAAGCTTGTTGCATCGGTTTGTGCAATTGAAGGATGTTCCTACCAATTACAAAAAGAGTTAATGAATTATGAGCCGAAAGAATTGTCGAAGACTTTTATTTCTGGAACATCAAAAGAAAAACAATTGCTCTTTGCTCCGATTCCCAATTTTATTTTTACAAGGGATATTGGTATAACTATTAAAGACCATATTTTATTGAATAAGCCAGCAAAAAAAGCAAGAACAAGAGAGGCGTTACTAGCTAGATATATATTCTTCAACCATCAATATTTTAGTGATTATCGCGATAAAATAATTGAGCTATCCGACAATAGTTATCATTTTTTATTACCTAAAGAAGATGATGATAGAAAAATAACTTTAGAAGGTGGAGATATAATGGTTGTAAGTGATAAACATTTATTAGTGGGTGTAAGCGAAAGAACATCTTCTGAAGCAGCAGTAAAAATTACCAATACCATGTTTGAAATGGGGTTAATGGATAAAGTAACGATTGTAAAAATTCCCAAAAAAAGAGATTACATGCATATCGATACTGTTTTTACACAAGTAAAAAGAGACGTATGGGTGATGTTGGGAAACTTTTCGAGAAAATCGGTTAAGCATGGAGATGAAAGTGCCGTTGAGAGAATTTTGGAAATTAAAAAAGAAGAGAAAATAAAAATTCTTCAGTTTCATAAAAAAAACCCAAGCAATCCAATTTCATTTGAAAGCCTAGAAGATCTTTTAGTGGATATTTCTAAAACCGATTTGCATTGTGAAAATGAAGTAAGAATTATTTTTTCTGGAAACAACGAATTCCCTTACAGTGCAAGGGAACAGTGGACAGATTCATGTAACTTATTAGCATTAAAAGAAGGTGTGGTATTGGGTTATGATAGAAACGATAAAACAACCGAAGCATTTAGACAAGCAGGCTTTTCAATTGTAAAAGTAAAAGATTTATTACAAGAGTTAGAAGCTGGCACTACGAGTGTAGCAACGCTAAAAGATACATTTATATTGATGCCATCTGCAGAATTATCTAGAGCAAGAGGAGGCTTTCATTGTATGAGTATGCCATTGTGGAGAGAACCTATTGAACAATAAAAAAATAATCAATGCAGCATAGTTCCCATTTATTAATGATTGAGCCAGTTCAATTTAATTTTAATGCAGAAACGGCAGTGAATAATAGCTTTCAAGTAAATTTGAAAGACCAATTTGCGCAAGAAAAAGCGGAAAAAGAGTTTCATGAATTTATCAACAAATTGAGAAAAAATGGAATTGATGTAACTGTGGTTAAAGATTCAGCTGAGCCACATACGCCAGATTCTATTTTCCCAAATAATTGGATATCATTTCATGCAAATGGTAGTATTTGTTTGTACCCGATGTTTGCCCAAAACAGAAGGTTAGAAAGAAAACAATCTGTTTTAGATGTCATTAAAAGTAAATTTATTGTTAATGAAACGATTGATTTTACTGCCTTTGAAAGTCAATCGCTTTTCTTAGAAGGCACAGGAAGCATGGTACTAGACAGAGACAATAAAATTGCCTATGCTTGTCTTTCTCCAAGAACCAATAAAACGGTTTTAGATGATTTCTGTCAAAAAATGAATTACCAAGCAGTTAGTTTTTGGGCTTTGGATGGTGGCAATGAGCCGATCTATCATACCAATGTAATGATGTGTATAGCTGATGAATATGCGGTGATTTGTTTAGATTCAATTAAAGATGTATCAGAGCAAAAATTAGTGGCTGCAACAATTACATCAACAAAAAAAATAATTATTGAAATTGGATTTGAGCAGATGAACCAATTTGCTGGAAACATGCTTCAGGTTCATAACAACAAGGGAGAAAGATTTCTGGTAATGTCGTCACAAGCTTATCATTCATTAACAAAAGATCAAGTAGCTACAATTGAAACATACAATCAGATTATTCATTCAGATATAACTACAATCGAAACCAATGGTGGAGGTAGTGCACGTTGTATGATGGCCGAAGTTTTTTTGCCATTAAAATAGTCTAACTAATAAAACTTTTACGAACTCCTTCTTCAAATGTATGAGGGTTGTAATTAAGTTCCCTAATTGCTTTATCAATTTTTAATCCAGACTTCTTTGCCCTTTTTACGGGCTCAAGAAAGTTGGAACTATTTACTTCTTCAATTAATTGAACATTAAAACCCAATTCATTGGCAACTTTAATAGCCATTGTATAAGGTGTGCAAATATCCTTTCCAGCTAAATGATATTCGCCTTGTTTTTTTAACAGCATAATTTGTTCAATGCCCCAGCATATATCTTGTACAAAAGTTGGAGTACGAAATTGATCATTTACAACTTTAATGGTTTTACCAAGTTGTAAATTTTGCTCAACCCATTGTATAAAACTATTCCGCATGCCATGCAGTTGAGCACCATAAATAAATACTGGTCTTACTATTGTAAATAAAAGTGAAGAAGATTTAACTGCGTTTTCTGCTAACAATTTACTGATACCATAAAAATTTAAAGGATCTGGTATTGCTGTTTCGCTATGTGGACCATCATCGCCAAAAATAAAATCAGTAGATATATAAATAAAATGAGCATTTATTTTTTCGGCAGCTCTAATTAGATATTCGGTAGCAGTACAATTATTTAGTAAGCATACAGCGTGATTATTTTCGCATTCATCGGGCTTGCTCATAGCAGCTGAATGCACTATTACATCGGGTTCTAAATTATTAATAATTTTATTTACAGAACTAACATCTGTTAGTTCCAGAAAATGATAATTAATAGCACTATTAGTGAATACTTGAGTAGTATTTCTGTGTGAACAATGTACTTCAAAACCTTTATTAATAAGGAACACAGCTAAATGCTGTGCCAAAAAACCATTCCCACCGGTTATAAATACCTTCATTGTACAATGCTACGAGAAAAAATAACTATACCCTAAATTTTTGATTAAATTTCAATTCCTTACTTTTGGAACTCCGTGTAACAATTACACATTATTTTGATACGACGTATTCGTCTTACATTTGATTACGAATAGAAACAACAATGGAAGAAAAAAAAGTTACAAAAATAGGGGTACTCACATCAGGAGGAGATTCGCCCGGAATGAATGCAGCTATTAGAGCAGTAATACGAACAACTACCTACTATGGTTTAGAAGCATACGGTATAATGAGAGGATACAATGGAATGATTGATGATGAAATCACTAAAATGGAATCACGTTCTGTTGCAAATATTATTCAACGTGGAGGAACCATTTTAAAAACAGCTAGAAGCAAAGAATTTTTTGAATACGAGGGTCGCAAAAAAGCTTATGATAATTTAAAGAAGAGGGGTATTAATGGATTGGTAATAATTGGAGGTGATGGAAGTTTTAAAGGCGCACAAAAATTCAGTAATGAGTTCGATATTCCATGCATAGGAATACCTGGAACAATAGATAAAGATATTGCTGGCAGCGATTTTACCATTGGATTTGATACTGCTGTTAATACTGCAGTTGAAGCAATTGATAAAATTAGAGATACTGCCGATGCGCATGATCGATTGTTTATAGTTGAAGTAATGGGTAGAGATGCAGGGTATATTGCTTTACATAGTGGAATTGCAACTGGCGCAGAAAATATATTAATACCAGAAACAAAAACTGATATTGAAGCTTTAATCGAATCGCTAAATGAAAAAAAGAAGCGGCACAAATTGGTAAATTTAGTAGTGGTGGCAGAAGGAGATGAATTTGGAGGTGCCAATGAAATAGCTGAAATTATTAAACGCAGAATACCCTCTGCCGAAACGCGCGTTTGTATTTTAGGCCATATACAAAGAGGCGGTTCTCCTAGTTGTTTAGATCGACTCATTGCTAGCAGAATGGGTTTTCATGCTGTTGAGTGCTTAATTGAAGGAAAACACAATGTTATGGTAGGTATTGTTAACAATAAAATGCACTATACCCCACTAGATAATGCAGTAAAAGCCAAACAAAAAATTTCGGAAGATTGGTTTAGAATTGTAAAAATTCTTGCCAGTTAAATTTAAACTTACAATCAAATTAAAAATATGTCAAAAAACTTAGACAAATACTTGCACAAGAATATGGATAAAGAGGCAGGGATTAAACACGTTTCCCATAAAACAAAAATTGTTGCAACAGTTGGACCAGCATGCGATACTTACGAAAAATTATTAGATTTAGTAAATGCTGGGGTAAATGTTTTCAGACTTAACTTCTCTCACGGAAGTCATGAAGATAAATTAGTAATTATTGAGCATATTAGAAATATCAATAAAACGCAGCCTTTTAATATTGCTATTCTTGCCGACTTGCAAGGTCCAAAATTACGTGTTGGCGAAATTGAAAACAATGCATTAGAAGTTAAAATAGGTGATATACTTACTTTTACTAACGAAAAATGTGTAGGTACATTAGAAAAAATATATGTCTCCTACCCTAATTTAGCAGGCGATGTTACCATTGGAAATATCATTTTAATTGATGATGGAAAATTAGAAGTAAAAGTAGTTAGCATCGAAAAAAATGGCGATGTAAAAGTGGTTGTTACACTAGGCGGAATACTATCTTCTAAAAAAGGGATCAATCTTCCTGATACAAAAATCTCACTTCCTGCCCTTACTGAGAAAGACTTAATAGACCTTGAATTTATTATCGAGCAGAAATGCGATTGGGTTGCATTAAGTTTTGTAAGGAGTGTAAAAGATATCGTTATATTAAGGAGTAAACTCGATGAAAAAAATAGCAAAACAAAAATCATCGCTAAAATTGAAAAACCTGAAGCACTTGTTAATATAAGAGATATTATACTTGAAAGCGATGGCATAATGGTAGCAAGAGGAGATTTGGGAGTTGAATTACCTGTTGAGCAAATTCCTATGATACAAAAAGAATTAATTCGCAAATGTATTCATAGAGCTAAGCCGGTAATTGTTGCAACACAAATGATGGAAAGCATGATGGAAAGGGTAAAACCTAATAGAAGTGAAATAACTGATGTTGCAAATGCAGTGCTAGAAGGTGCTGACGCTGTAATGTTAAGTGGTGAAACAGCAGCAGGAAATCATCCAACATTGGTTGTTGAAACAATGAGAAAAATTATTATTGAAGTAGAAAAGAAAGAATATAGGTATAATCGTTCGGAGGATTTAAAACCTCAACCACACTCTCCCTCATTTCATAGTGATGCTATTTGTTACAATGCATGTAAAATGTCGGAAGACGTGGAAGCAAGCGCTCTAATTGGCATGACGCAGAGTGGTTATACTGCATTTATGCTAAGCAGTTATAGACCATCATCACCACTTTACATTTTTACAAAAGAAAAAACATTGGTAAATCAATTGAGTTTAAGTTGGGGTGTTCGTGCATTCCATTATTCTGAAGAAGAAAGTTTAGATGATATTGTACAAGATCAAATTGATATTCTTAAAGAAAGAGGATT